>NZ_JBHUZM010000011.1:0-112036 GCF_042667665.1 Streptomyces sp. NPDC057307
GGTTTGCAGCCCGTCCGGCGTTTGAGGACAGATCACTCAGCCCGTCCGGCGCTTGAGGACAAGCGCGGCCCACGAGCCGCGCACCCCGGTCGACGGCGTCCGGCCGCCACCGCGCTACCCGCCCCGTGGGTACCGCGTCAGCCAGCCCGATGCCGTGATCGCCGGGCCGTGGAGCGCGGGACCCTGCGTCATCTCCATCGCGAAGTCGTCCGCGATCTCCAGGAGCGTCGCGCGGCCCTCCAGTTCCGCCAGCCACGCCGGCGGCAGCGCCGTCTCCCCGTGCATCGCGCCGAGGAGGGCCCCGCAGAGCGCCCCCGTCGCCGAGGACGGCCCGTCGTGGTTGACGGCCAGCCGCAGGCCGTGGCGTACGTCCTCGCCCACGAGCGCGCAGTACACGGCCACCGCCAGCGAGTCCTCCGCCGCCCGGCCGTCCGCGAGCGCGGCGACCCGCCCCGGGGTCGGGATTCCCTGCCGTACGGCTCCGAGTGCCTGCCCCAGCGCGTCCGTGACGGGCTGGTGGCCGGGGCGCTGGGTCAGCAGCGCCAGGGCCCGCTGGACGGCCGAGTCGACGCTGTCGCCGCGCGCGACGCCGTGCACGATCACCGCGAACGCGCCGGCCGACAGATACGCGGTGGGATGGCCGTGCGTCTGCGCCGCGCACTCCACGGCGAGCTGGCAGACCAACTGCGGTTCCCAGCCCACCAGCAGCCCGAACGGCGCCGAGCGCACGACGGCGCCCGCGTCGCGCGCGGTGGGGTTCTTGGGCTTCTCCAGCGTGCCCATCGACTCGTCGGCCAGCCCGGTCAGACAGGACCGGCTGGGGTCGCGGCGCGCGTACAGCCACTCCTCCTGGGCGAGCCAGCCGTTGTCCTTGCGGCGCTCGTCGGGCCCCCAGTCGCTCTGGGTGGCGGCCCAGCGCAGATACGCGCGGTGCACGTCGGTGGGCGGGTGCCAGGCGCCGGTGTCACGCCGGACCTGGGCGCGGATGAGGCCGTCGACGGTGAAGAGGGTCAGTTGCGTGGCGGCGGCGACCGCGCCGCGCCTGCCGAACGCGGGGGCGAAGTCGGTGACGCCGTCGGCGCCGTGCGCGGTCCGGGTCTCGTCGAGAGTGAGCGTGTCGACCCCCGCCCCCAGCGCGTCGCCGATGGCTCCCCCGAGAAGGCACCCACGGACGCGGCTGCGGAAGTCCTGCTGCTCCGCCCGGCCCCATATGGCGGTGGCTGGCCTGTTCACGCCTCCCTCCCTCCCGTGTCGTGGAACGCGCTCTGGCGCAGCACTGTAATCGAACGGGAACGGACGGTTGAGCACGGGCGGAACGAGTGGCCGGTTCGTCCCCGGCCACCCCCTTCCAACCCCCGAGGGCTACTCCGCGGGCAGCAGCGGCAGCAGCTCCGGCAGGTGCCCGTCGGACGCCGTCGCCGCCGCCACGCGCTCCTCGGGCACCTCGCCGTACAGCGTGGTCCGCGGCCTGGCCGGCCGCCCGGCGGCCTCGGCGATGGCGACGAGGTCCTTGACCGAGCGGTACGAGCCGTAACTGGAGCCCGCCATCCGGGAGATGGTCTCCTCCATCAGCGTCCCGCCGAGGTCGTTCGCGCCGGAGCGCAGCATCTCGGCGGCGCCTTCGGTGCCGAGCTTCACCCAACTGGTCTGGATGTTGGTGATGTACGGGTGGAGGAGGAGCCGGGCCATCGCCATGACCGCGCGGTTGTCGCGGGTCGTCGGGCCGGGGCGGGCGATGCCGGCGAGGTAGACGGGCGCGTTGGTGTGGATGAAGGGCAGCGTGACGAATTCGGTGAAGCCCTCGCGCCCCGCCTCAAGTGCCTTGCGCTGCATGCCGGCCAGTGTGCGGAAGTGCCCCAGCCAGTGGCGGGGCTGGTCGACGTGGCCGTACATCATCGTGGAGCTTGAGCGGATGCCCAGCGAGTGCGCGGTCTCGACGACCTCGATCCAGGTGGCCGTCGGCAGCTTGCCCTTGGTGAGGATCCAGCGCACCTCGTCGTCCAGGATCTCGGCGGCCGTGCCGGGGATCGAGTCGAGCCCGGCCTCCTTCGCGGCCGTGAGCCATTCGCGGATCGACATCCCGGTGCGGGACGCGCCGTTGACGACCTCCATGGGTGAGAAGGCGTGCACGTGCATGCCGGGGACGCGTTCCTTCACGGCGCGCGCGATGTCGAAGTACGCCGTGCCGGGCAGGTCCGGGTGGATGCCGCCCTGCATGCAGACCTCGACGGCGCCGACGTCCCACGCCTGCGCGGCGCGGTCGGCGACCTGGTCGAGCGAGAGGGTGTACGCGTCGGCGTCCGTACGGCGCTGGGCGAAGGCGCAGAAACGGCAGCCGGTGTAGCAGACGTTGGTGAAGTTGATGTTGCGCGTGACGATGTACGTGACGTCGTCGCCGACCACCTCACGGCGCAGTTCGTCGGCGATCCGGGTCAGCGCGTCGAGCGCGGGGCCGTCCGCGTGCAGCAGGGCGAGCGCCTCGTCGTCGGTGAGCTTCGTGGGGTCGGCGGCGGCCTGCGTCAGGGCCTGCTTGATGTCGGTGTCGATGCGCTGGGGCACCATGCCGGGCGCGGCGGCCTCGCGCAGGGCGTCCCAGTCGCCGTAGACGTGGTCGAAGTCGTTCCGCCGGTCGCCGGTGCGGCCCTCGGTGTCGATGGTGCGGTGCAGGTCGGTACGGCCGGTGGCGGTGAAGCCCTCGTCGGGTTCCTGCCACGGCAGTCCGGCCGGCGTGACGCCTTCGCGGGCGAGTCCGGTCGCCGGGTCGGCGAGCGCGCGCACGTGCGGCATCACCCGCGGGTCGAGCCAGGGTTCGCCACGCTGGATGAACTCCGGGTAGATCGTGAGCCGTTCGCGCAGCTCGAACCCGGCGGCGGCGGTGCGCTCGGCGAGCTGGTCGATGTGCGGCCAGGGGCGCTCGGGGTTGACGTGGTCGGGCGTGAGCGGCGAGACGCCGCCCCAGTCGTCGATGCCGGCGCCGATGAGGAGCGCGTACTCCTCGTCCACGAGGTTCGGCGGGGCCTGGATCCGGGCGGCCGGGCCGAGGAGATGCCGGGCGACGGCGATGGTCGCGGCCAGCTCCTCCAACTCGGCGTCGGGCATGGCGCGCATCGCGGTGTCGGGCTTGGCGCGGAAGTTCTGAACGATGACTTCCTGGATGCCGTGGTAGGCGCGGGCGGTGCGGCGCAGCTCGAAGAGGGAGTCGGCGCGCTCCTCGTAGTCCTCGCCGATGCCGATCAGGATGCCGGTGGTGAAGGGGACGTTGGACCGGCCGGCGTCTTCGAGGACCCGCAGCCGTACGGCGGGCTCCTTGTCCGGTGAGCCGTGGTGCGGGCCGCCGGGCTCGGACCAGAGGCGGGTGGCGGTGGTCTCCAGCATCATGCCCATGCTGGGCGCGACGGGCTTGAGCCGCTGGAAGTCGGTCCAGGTCAGCACGCCGGGGTTGAGGTGCGGGAGGAGTCCGGTCTCCTCCAGTACGCGGATGGCCATGGCCCGTACGTACGCGAGTGTGTCGTCGTACCCCTCGGCCTCCAGCCACTCCTTCGCCTCGGGCCAGCGGTCCTCGGGGCGGTCGCCGAGGGTGAACAGCGCTTCCTTGCAGCCCATTTCGGCGCCCTTACGGGCGATGTCGAGGACTTCGTCGGGCGACAGATACATGCCGTGCCCGGCGCGGCGGAGCTTGCCGGGGACGGTGACGAAGGTGCAGTAGTGGCACTTGTCGCGGCAGAGGCGGGTCAGCGGGATGAAGACCTTGCGGGAGTACGTGATGACTCCGGGCCGCCCGACTGCTTCGAGCCCGGCGTCGCGCACCCGCGCGGCGGAGGCGGCGAGGTCCAACAGGTCGTCGCCGCGCGCCTGCAGGAGGACGGCGGCCTCTCCGGCGTCGAGCGCGACACCGTCCCTCGCACGTTTGAGGGCGCGGCGCATGGCGTTGGCGGTCGGGGCGGAGGGGGCCGTGGCGCTCGTCGTCATATTCCGAGCATACGAGCGGGGCGGGACGATTCAGGCGGCGAGGCGAGTAGGTGAGCGGATACCCACATTCGGGTGTGCGGGAATAACTTCGGTCACTTCGACGGATCGGAGTGCGTCGGGGCAGCCGGCCAACCGGCCAACTGGGCGACCGGGCGACTGGCGCGCTGGAGAAGCCCGGAAGGGCAGTCGCTGTGCGCGACTGCCCTTCGGCGGCTTTTCCTGGTGTGCGGTCCCGTATGTGTGCGGCTTCGTGGTGTGACATGTCAGGCGGCCAGTGCCACCGCCTCGACGGCCGGGGTGCGCAGGCCGCGGTAGGCCGTACCCACGCTGGTGACGATGGTCGCCGCGGCGCCGATGCCCACGACGGTCAGCCAGATCCCGAGGCTCTGGTCCGGGATGGCGGTGTCGGTGCGGACGGCGCTGAAGGAGACGATCCCGGCGAAGGCCGACAGCGTCGCGAAGAACACGCCGAACACGGTGAGGATGAGGGATTCGAGGGTGATCATGCCCAGGACCTGGTTCGGCGTGGCGCCGGTGAGGCGCTGCTGCCCGAACTCCCTGGTGCGGTAAGTGGTCGCCGCATAGAGGCTGTTGATCAGCATGATGCAGGCGAAGACCACGATGATGCCGGAGATCACGTAGTTGAGGGTCTGGATGCTCTTGTCGTCGCTGGAGCGGGTGAGTCCGGACGCCTTGACCACGTCGTTCTCGATGGCCTGCATGTAGAGGATGGCCGAGGAGATGCTGATGAAGAGGATCAGCGGCATGAGCACGCTGGAGAGCTGGGCGGCACGCTGGCGCATGTTGTGGATGGTCAGATAGCCGCTCGCGCCGGTGAGCAGGGTCAGCGGCCCGGACAGGACACCGAGCAGCATCCGCAGCAGTGCGGGCGAGAGGATCGCGAAGCCGGCGGCGAGCAGGATGGCGCCGTAGCCGGGGGCGGCCATCAGTGCGACGTCCGTCTTGTCCATGGCGAAGGTGGTGCTGACGGTGCCGGCGCCCAGGAGGAGCGCGGCGACGCCGGCGATGTTCTTCGCCCGGCCGCGGGACTTCTTGCCGCCGGCCGCTTCCTTGGTCGCCCGGCGGACCGCGAGGAACGCGGCGCCGACGGAGGCCAGCACGGTGATGGCGGCGCCGAGGCTGAGCGCGATCGGACCGAAGACATGGTCGACCCCGTCGGCGACCTGGCCGCTGTCCTTGAAGACGTTGAGCAGCTGCTGACCGCCGATCATGGCGGGCACGATCGCCAGCAGCGTTCCGATGATCCCGACCGCGGCGGCCTCGAAGACCACCATCCGCTTGATCTGGGCGGGGGTCGCCCCGCTCCGGCGGAGCAGTGCGATCTCCTCGCCGCGCTGGCGGACGTTGACGGTGAGGGTGGAGGCGATGGCGAAGAAGACGAGAAGGGCGCCGTAGCCGCCGACCACGTTCGCGGCGGTGGTGATGGGCTCCTTGCTGACGCTGTCGATGCCCGGGGCTGCGGCGGTGTCGAGCATCGAGCTGAAGGTCATGATGACCACCGCGCCGAGGAAGGTCGACAGCAGGGTGGCGATGAAGCGCCCGGGGCGCCGGCGGATGGAGCTCATGGCGAGAGAGAACATGGGTCACACCCCCGCGTACACGTTGGTGGCGAACTGGTGGGGCTGCTCGGCCGAGGTGGCGCCCGACTGGCCGACCGCGTCGCCGAGGTGCGCGAGGCGTTCGGCGACGGCGTCGACGGTCGGGTTGTTGATCCGCCCGGCCAGTCGGCCGTCGGCGAGGAAGATGACGGAGTCGGCGTAGGAGGCGGCGACCGGGTCGTGGGTGACCATGACGACGGTGCGGCCGTGGACCCGTACGGTCTCCTGGAGCAGCCGCAGGACATCACGGGCGCTGCGGATGTCGAGAGCGCCGGTCGGTTCGTCGGCGAAGACGACGGCGGGCTCGGTGACCAGGGCGCGGGCGATGGCGACACGCTGCTGCTGGCCGCCGGAGAGCTGGTCGGGCCGGTGGCCGAGACGGTCGCCGAGGCCGACCTGGGTCAGGATCTCCCTGGCGCGGGCCCGGTCGATACGGCGGCCGGCGAGCTTCAGCGGCAGCACCGTGTTCTGGGCGACGGTGAGGGTGGGCAGCAGGTTGTACTTCTGGAAGACGAAGCCGATCCGGCGACGGCGGAACTTGGTCAGGGCCGCCTCGCTGCCGCCCGTCATCTCCTCGCCGTCGACCATGATCCGCCCGCTGTCGGGCCGGTCGAGCCCGGCGGCGCACTGCAGGAGGGTCGACTTGCCGGAGCCGGACGGGCCCATGATGGCGGTGAAGGACCCGGCGGGCAGACTCAGCGACACACTGTCCAGCGCGGTGACGGCGTTCTCGGCGCCCCCGTAGACCTTGCTCACATGGGCCAGACGAAGAGCTTCGGCGCTCCGGGTCGGGCGGCTCTTGTTCTTACGAAGCTTCATGATCGTTCCTTCCGTCGGACACCCTCTGTGCCACGAGTAAGACGCTACGGACGGCGGACTTCGACCACATTGGGCGTACAGCCCGAGTCTCAGGTGTCGCTGAATACACCTGCTGCCTGGGGCCCTCCCCCGGACCGGGGGGAGATGGGTGGCGGCGGCCGGGCCGGGCTGTGCGGCCTGAGTACGCGAAGAGCCTCCCGAGGCCCTCCACGACGAGGGAGCGCCCGCCCGAACTCGGGCCCGGCGCAACGGAGTTGTCCGCGTTTCGTGGACCGGGCGACCGGTGCGTCGGCGGTGGACGACGCCTTCCGGAGCCTTGTGGTCACGGGCGTCGTACTCACGAGCCGTTGATGTCGATTCACCGTCGGTTGACATCGAGCGACGCGTGAATACTATCGCAACATGTCTTTCGATAGCTCTCCGGACGTACCCCCTCGCCCCGACCGGGCCCCCGGCGCGCGTGAGGTCACCGACCCCAGGGCGATGCGGGCGCTGGCTCACCCGCTGCGCCTGGAGTTGCTCGAACAGCTCGCCCTGGCGGGCACTCTCACCGCGGCGCAGGCCGGCGAGCTGGTCGGTGAGACGCCGGCCAACTGCTCCTTCCATCTCCGCACCCTGGCCAAGTACGGCTTCGTCGAGGAGGCGGCCGGTGGGCGGGGGCGGGAGCGGCCGTGGCGGCGAGTGCCCGGTGGCATCGGGACTCCCGAGGTCCTGGACGGCACGGAGGCGTCGGCCGGCGGCCGGGCGCTCACCGACGTCATCATGAACCGGCACCTGGAGACCATCAGGAAGCACCGGGCCGTCACCCAGCCGGGCCTGCCGGCCGAATGGCAGCAACTGGGCGGGCACTCCAGCGCGGTCCTCCACCTGACCCTGGAGGAGATGGCCGAACTCCGTACGGACCTGCTCGCCCTCCTGGCACGCCACGCGGACCGCACCACGCGTCCCGCCGGGTCCCGCCCGGTCCAGATGTTCACCTACGCCATGCCCGGGCCGGCCGCCCCGCCCACCGACGAGGAACCGCGTTCCGACAGCGCCGGCCCCTCATGACGCTCGCCGGGCCAGCAGCCGCCGGCCGGCGGCCCTCCCGCCGACGGCTGCTCGCCGACCGCGACGCCTGCCTGTACCTGGGCGGCCAGATCACCTCCATGCTGGGCCACTCCTCGCTGTGGCTGGCGGCGGGAATCTGGATCAAGACGCTCACCGGAAGCAGCTCACAGGCGGCCCTCGTCTGGTTCGCCTTCCTCCTCGGCAACCTCACCGGCCCGCTGTCCGCCGTCCTCGTCGACCGATTACCCGTGCGCCCGCTGCTCATCGCGACCAACCTGGCGTGCGCGGCCAACGTGCTCCTGCTGCTCCTCGTCCACGGCGAGGACGACGCCTGGTTGATCTACCCGGTGATCTTCGTCTACGGGGCCGCCAGCGCACTCCTCAACGCCGGGGCCTCCGCACTGGTCAGGCCACTGTTCGGCGACGAACTCCTCCCGACCGCCAACGCCGTCCTGGCGACGGCCAAGCAAGGCATGAACCTGTTCGCGCCGATGCTGGGCGCCGGGCTCTTCGCGATGGTCGGCGCGACCCCGGTGATCATCGCGGACGCCGCCGGCTTCCTGGTCGCGGCCACGGCCATCTCACTGATCCGCACCCGGACCCCACGGGCCACCGACCCCTCGGCCGGACGCCCGGGAGTATGGGCGGAACTCAGCGCCGGCGTACGGCACCTGATGAGCACGGCGCCGCTTCGCCGCGTCGTCCTCGCCTTCTCCGTCGTGACCCTGGGACTGGGTCTCCTGGAACCCGCCGTGTTCTCCGTCAACAGTGAGGGCCTGCACCGCCCCCCGGCGTTCATGGGCGTGCTGTTCACCCTTCAGGGCGCCGGCGCCGTACTCGGCGGCATCTTCTCGGCGCGCGCCGTACGGGCCTTCGGCGAGGTGCGCACAGCCGCGCTGAGCCTCGCCGCCGTCTCGGTGGGCATAGCGCTCATGGCTCTCCCGGCTCTGCCGGCCGTACTGCTCGGGTTCGCGCTCTACGGCGCCGCGCTGCCCTGGCTGGTGGTCGCCCAGCAGACGCAGCTCCAGCGGCTGACACCGCCGGGCATGCAGGGCCGGGCGGCGGCCGCGGCCGGCATGCTCACCAGGACACCACAGGCGTTCGGCATCGCGGCCGGGTCGGCGCTGCTCGCCGTTCTGGGCCATCTCGCCCTCATCGGAATCATCGCCGGCCTGACCGCCTGCGCCTCCGCGTGGCTCTTCCTCACCGGCAGGGGCAAGCACGGCACCGACCGGCCGGCCTGCCTTGAGCAGTGAAGCGTGCGTTCATCCGCCGGGGATCGTGGACATGGGCGGAGTGGGTTCGGCTAGGTTCGGCACCATGACCACCGACGACCGCGTGGGTCCGCCCCATCTCGGCAGCGAGCGCGAGACCCTGCGGGCCTTCCTCGACTACCACCGCGCCACCCTCGCCATGAAGTGCGCCGGGCTGGGCGACGACGAGTTGCGGCGGCAGTCGATGGCGCCCTCGACGCTGTCCTTGCTGGGGCTCGTACGGCATCTGGCCGAGGTCGAACGTGCCTGGTTCCGGCGGGTGTTCGAGGACAACGGGGCGCCGATGCTGTGGTCGCCCCCGGGTGAGATCGATTTCCAGGCGGCGTACGACGCGAGCGCCTCGTCCCGGTCCGAGGCTTTCAGCGCCTGGGAGGCCGAGGTCGAGACGTCGCGGCGGATCGAGCGGGCGGCCGGGTCGCTGGAGCTGACGGGGCATCAGCCGCGGTGGGGCGAGGACGTCTCGCTGCGGATGGTGATGGTGCACGTACTGCTGGAGTACGGCCGCCACAACGGGCACGCCGATCTGTTGCGCGAGGGTGTGGACGGGACCGTGGGCGCGTAGCCGGTCACGCGGGGCGCGGCAGCGCGAGCCAGTCCTGCCAGCTGATGTCGCGGCCGAGGCAGCGGGGCTGCTGGAAGGGCCAGTCGGCGGCGATCCAGCGCGGCACCAGCGTGTCGAGCGCGCGCTCCACCTCGCCGCCGACGTGCTCGTCCACCACCCACCAGGCGACCTCGCCGTCGGAGCCGGTGCGCTCGGGCGGGTCGATGTAGACGCAGCCGAGGAGTGCCGTCTCCGCCTCGTCCAGCAGCGCGTAGTTGAACGACTGGTGCGCGGCGATCTCCTTCTCGTGCCGCAGCAGGTCGACGCGGTCCTCCTCGTAGGTCATCGTCTCGCTCGGCCAGGCCCAGGCCGGTCCGAAGATCTCCCACAGGCGCTCGCGGGAGCCCATCACGGCGGGGTAGTCGATGGCGGTGTCCGCCTCCCGGATCGGCCGCAGGTGCAGTTCGGTGCCGGGCACGGATACGTGGACGGGGTGGACGAAGTCGTCGGGCAGCCAGCTCATGGGGGTCGACGCTACAACCCGCCGCGCGCGAGGCGCCAAGGATAAACGGGGCCCCGCGTCAACGGCCCAGTCGCGTCCGCACCATGGCCGTCAGCGCCGTCAGTTCCGGGACACGCAGCAGGCGGGCCGCCGCGAGGAAGACGCACAGCAGGACCAGCCCGCCCGCCGTCAGGGAGAGCAGTGACGAGAGCGCGCCGCTGCCCAGGGCGCGGGTGAGCGCGTACGAGACCGCGCCCGCCGCGAGGGCCGCCGGGGCCGAGGCCGCGATCAGGCGGGCGTACGTGCGCAGCACGCGGGAGCCGTCCAGGTCGCCGGGTCCTGGTGCTGCTGCGGGACCCCGGGCGGCAGTCTCAGGGTGACGGTGTCGTGGTCGTGGGGCGCGCTCATGCGCACACTCTTTCACCGTGCGGGAAAGCGAGTTGACCATGGAATCGGGAGCGGGAGTGACGAGTGCGACAGGGCAGGGACGGGGAGCTGTCACACGTACTGCGCGTACTCGTCCA
This sequence comes from Streptomyces sp. NPDC057307, assembly GCF_042667665.1. NCBI lineage: Bacteria > Bacillati > Actinomycetota > Actinomycetes > Kitasatosporales > Streptomycetaceae > Streptomyces > Streptomyces sp. NPDC057307. The sequence goes on from NZ_JBHUZM010000011.1 coordinate 10,299, forward strand.
GCGCCCCCAGTACCGCCGCCTCGTCACCCGTCGGCAGTTGCACCACCACCTCACTCACGCCCAGGTCCGCGTAGCGCGTCAGCTTCTCCGGTGAAGGGTGGACCGCGTACGGGACGACATGGAGTGCCTCCGGTGAACGGCCCGCCGATTCCCACGCCTTGCGCAGGGCCGCGACCGACCCGTCCAGGCCCCGGCCGCCGATCGGCAGCCAGCCGTCCGCCTGCTCGGCGATGCGGGCGAAGAGTTTGGGGCCCGGCGCGCCGCCGACCAGGGTGCGGGGCGCGCCGTTCGCCGGCTTGGGGTGGGCCTCGCTCGGGCGGACGGAGACGAACTCGCCGTCGTACGGGGTGGGTTCGGGTGCCCACAGCGCGCGCATCAGCGCCAGCCGGTCCCAGCCGAGCGCGCGCCGTGACGTCCACTCCACTCCGTGGTCCGCCGCCTCCTCCTTGTTCCAGCCGAAGCCGAGTCCGAGGGTGAACCGGCCGCCCGAGAGATGGTCCAGCGTCGCGACCTGCTTGGCGAGGTCGATCGGGTCGTGCTGGGCGATGAGTGTGATGCCGGTGGCGAGCCCGAGGCGGTCGGTGACCGCCGCCGCCTGGGCGAGCGCGACGAAGGGGTCGAGCGTACGGCCGTACTCACGCGGCAGTTCGCCGCCCGCCGGGTACGGCGTGGTCCGCTCGACCGGGATGTGGGTGTGCTCGCCGAGATAGAGCCCGGCGAAGCCACGTTCCTCCAACTCCCGTGCGAGCCGCACCGGTGTGATCGTCTCGTCGGTGAGGAGGGTGGTGGTGGCGATCCGCATACGGGCGTTCTCTTCTCGGCAGGGCCACGGGCGGGTGGTGGTGGCGACGGGTGGTGCTGGCGGGCGGGTGTTGGTGGCGTTCACACCTATGCCCCGCCCGGGCGGGGTGATGCCGACCGGCCGCCGGACGTGGCGCTCAACACAGCCTCCGGCAATCTGCGCACCACCTGCCGACCCCCTTCCCTTGAGGTCCTGTTCACGGCTCAATACCAAGGTTCGAGTGCACCACTCCTGTCCCTCCAGACACCTCAGGGAGCCGTCGGCATGTGCAACGACCACACCGAACACGCGATGGGCAGACGCGGTCTGCTCGTGACCGGAGCCGCCGCGGCCCTTACGTTGGGCAGCGTGAGCTTCGCGAACGCCGCACCCGGCGACAACGGCAGCGGCGAACCGGGTACGGAGACCAGGACCGTACGCGGCACCCTGCCGCCCGGCTCCCCCGACTTCATCCATCTGCCCGTCGACGTCCCGCGTGGCGTGCGCGAGATCCGCGTCGCGTACAGCTACCAGCGGCCCACCGTCCCCGCCGGCACCCAGGGCAACGCCCTCGACATCGGCATCTTCGACGAGCGCGGCACCGACCTGGGCGGGGACGGTTTCCGGGGCTGGTCCGGCGGCGCCCGTTCGGAGTTCTTCATCCGCGCCGACGAGGCGACCCCCGGCTATCTGCCCGGCCCGGTGCGGTCCGGGACGTGGCACATCGCGCTGGGCCCGTACACCGTCGCGCCCGAGGGTCTGGCGTACGAGGTCACCATCACCCTCACGTACGGCTCCCCCGGCCGCACCCCGCGCCCGGTGCACCCGCCCGAGCGGGCCAAGGGGCGCGGGCGCGCCTGGTACCGGGGCGACTGCCATCTGCACTCCGTGCACTCGGACGGCAGGCGCACCCCCGCCGAGATCGCGGCGGGCGCGCGGGCGGCGGGGCTGGACTTCATCAACACCAGCGAGCACAACACCTCGTCCGCGCACGCCGCCTGGGAGGGGCTGTGGGGCGACGACCTGCTGATCCTCACGGGCGAGGAGATCACCACCCGTAACGGCCATGTCGTGGCCATCGGCATGGACGCGGGCACGTTCGTCGACTGGCGCTACCGCGCACGCGACAACCGTTTCGGGCACTACGCGCGCGAGGTGCGGCGCGCGGGCGGTCTGGTCGTACCGGCGCATCCGCACGCCACCTGCATCGGCTGCAACTGGAAGTTCGGCTTCGGGGACGCCGACGCGGTCGAGGTGTGGAACGGCCCCTTCACCCCCGAGGACGAGGTCGCCCTCGCCTCCTGGGACAACACCCTGGTGGCGTCGGCCCGTTCGGGGCGGCCGTGGACTCCCGCGATGGGCAGCAGCGACGCGCACCGCGATCCCGAACCGATCGGCACCCCGCAGACGGTCGTCCTCGCCGACGAGTTGTCCCGCGAGGCGATCCTGGCGGGCATCCGCGCGGGCCGCAGCTACGTCGCGGAGTCGGCGGCGGTGTCCCTGACCTTCGGCGCCTCGGGCGGTCGCGGCCTGCACGCGGGCATCGGCGAGCGGCTGCGGGTGGCCGACGACGACCCGGTGACGGTACGGCTGGAGGTCACCGGCGCCCCGGCGGGCAGTTCGGCGCGCATCGTCACCGACCAGGGGACGCTGCACACCGTCACGCTGCCGGAGTCGGGGACGGGGACGGTGGAGTGGCGTACGACGGCCGAGTACGCGACGTACGTACGCGCCGAGGTACGCCGGCCCGCGACGGCCCCGCCCCTGCCGGGCAACTTCGTCGCGCTGACGAATCCGGTGTTCCTGGGGCGTACGGGCGCGTAGGCCCTGTCCGGCCCGCCCCCGGCAAGCCCCCGACCCGCGCCCTCGGCCCGCCCCCGTCCCGCCGTAGTCTGAGTGATCCAACAGGGCAGGAACACGTCAATCCCGGAAGGAAGGCGCGAGGGCGGGCATGGCACGTACGGCGGGGGTCAACTGGCGGGCGTGGGCGGAGTGGACGGCCGGGGCGCTGGTCCTCGTGCTGCTCGCGGGCTGGATCTGGTGGGAGAAGAGCGGCACCCCCGAGCGGTGGCGTTACGAGGAGGCCGTGCGGACCTTCTGCGGGGGCCTGCCGGCTCACGAGAAGAGCGCACAGTTCGAGGGCCTGCGAACCGGCACGAATCTGTCGAGCGACATCACCTTGGGTCCGGACGCGTACTCCTGCCGTCTCGGCTCGGCGCCGGCGGAGGTGACCGTGGCCCGGCTCCGTGCCGGAAAGTACCGGAACCAGGACCTGGAGCGTGTCCTGCCGCACTTCAGCGGCAGCCTGCGGCCCGTGCCGCTGACCGGCGGCTGGCGCGGCACGATCGACGGCGGGTCGGTCCGGGTCCTGGTCGACTGCCGTGACAGCGGGGACCGCGTCGCGGTGACGGTCGGCTTCTACCTGAACGAGACCGGCCACGAAGAGACGGAGGCCCGTCGGGCGTCGGAGGACGGATGGCTCGACGGCGATCTGTTCTGGGCCCGGTTCGCCGCCGCGACGGCCGTCAAGGCCGCGGCGAAGTGGGACTGCGACGCCGAGGCGGGCGAACCCCTGCGGGCGCTGCCCCCCACGGTCGTCGGGCCCGAACCGGTCGCCGACGCCGACGGCACCTGCGCCGGCCTGCCCTTCTCCCGCGACAAGCGGCTGGAGGAGATGGAGGAGACCCCGGTCGGCGGCGCCTCGGTGTACGAGACCTGTCGTGTCATCGCCTCGCACTACTTCGACACGCCCTACCTCTTCACGGCCCGTTTCGGGCCGGACGTACTGCTCGGTCGGGACCTCGCCGACGTCAACACGGAGGCGGCGGCCGGAGTCGGCGAACACGGAGCCTGGGCGAGCGCCGAATGCCCCGGCGACGCCGAGCGCGCCCGGTTCACGGCGATCGTGCCGCCCGCGGCGGCCACCGTGTGGCTGCCGGGCGAGAAGGGCGAGGAGACCTTCGGGCTGCCCGCGTTCCGGGAGTTCGCGCAGCGGTCGGCCGAGCGGCACGGCTGCACGGATCTGCGTCTGCCGTCGGAGCGCCGTCTGCCGCCGGTGAAGTGAGGTCCGGTCACTGCCGTCACTCCCCGTTCGGGACGTTCAGGATTTACCCGGAGGGGCGTCGTCCTTTACCGTGTCGAGGGCTTGTGCAGACCCCCGCCCGAGGCTGACGCCGCCACTCCGGACAAGGCAGACTGTCGGGGGCGATACCGGCAGTTCGGGGGCAGGGGGAACTATGCACCGTGACAGCGGGCCGCGCGTACCGGAGCAGCGGGCTCCGGCCACACTGGACAGCACGTCGATGAGCACGTCAACGGGCCCGTCGGTGAGCGCGTCGACAGGCACGACGGACAGCGCGACGAACAGTACGACCATCAGCCCACCGAGCAGCGCGCCGAGCGGCGACGCCCCGGCACCCGCCGCGCCGACACCCACCCCGACCGTGTCGGCGCCCGGCCCTGCCACGTCGGCGCCAAGCCCTGCCCCCGCCACCCCGGCCGCGGCACCGGCCCCGGCACCCCCCGTCGGCGAGCTGCGCTTCAGCGTGCTCGGGCCCGTACGCGCCTGGCGTGGCGGCGAGTTGCTGCCGCCCGGTTCGCCCCAGCAGCGCGCGCTGCTCGCCGCGCTGCTCCTGCGTGACGGCCGTACCGCCACCGCCGGAGAGCTGATCGACGCGATCTGGGGCGAGTCGGCGCCCTCCCAGGCGCTCGCCGCCGTACGGACGTACGCCTCCCGGCTGCGCAAGGTCCTCACCCCCGGTGTCCTGGTCAGCGAGTCCGGCGGCTACGCCCTGCGCACCAGGCCCGACGCCCTCGACCTGAGCATGGCGCAGGAGTTGGCCGCCGCCGCCGAGAAGGAGCGGGCAGCGGGCAACCGCCAGCAGGCCCGGCTGCTGATCAACAAGGCCCTGGGGCTCTGGGACGGCGAGCCGCTGGCGTCCGTGCCCGGTCCGTACGCCGAGAACGAACGCCACCGGCTGGACGAGTGGCGCCTCCAACTCGTCGAGCACCGGCTGGACATAGACCTGGAGCTGGGCCGGCACGGGGAGGCCGTCTCCGAACTCACCGCGCTGACCGCCGCGCAGCCGCTGCGCGAGCGCCTGCGCGAACTGCTCATGCTGGCCCTCTACCGCAGCGGCCGGCAGGCCGAGGCGCTGGCCGTGTACGCGGACACGCGCCGCCTCCTCGCCGACGAACTGGGGGTGGACCCGCGCCCCGAACTCTCCAAGCTCCAGCACCGCATCCTCCAGGCGGACGCCGAGCTGGCCCGCCCGGTGGAGGAGACCGCGCCGGTCGCGACCTTCACCCGGCCCGCCCAACTGCCCGCCACGGTGCCGGACTTCACGGGCCGGGAGGTGTTCGTCCAGGAGCTGGGCAAGCGGCTCGCCAGCGCCGAGGGATCGGTGATGGCGGTCTCCGCGCTCGCCGGTATCGGCGGCGTGGGCAAGACGACGCTCGCCGTGCATGTCGCGCACGCGGCCCGGCCGCGCTTCCCCGACGGGCAGTTGTACGTCGACCTCCAGGGCGCCGACGCGCGCTACGCCGAACCGGAGGCGGTGCTCGGCTCGTTCCTGCGGGCGCTCGGCACGCCCGACTCGGCGATCCCGGTCTCGCTGGACGAGCGCTCCGCGCTGTACCGCTCGGCACTGGACGGCCGCCAGGTCCTGATCCTGCTCGACAACGCGCGCGACGCCGCGCAGGTGCGCCCGCTGCTGCCCGGTACGGAGGGCTGCGCGGCGCTCGTCACGAGCCGGGTCCGGATGGTCGACCTGGAGGGTGCCCACCTGGTCGACCTGGACGTGATGTCGCCGGAGGAGGCGCTCCAGCTGTTCACCCGGATAGTGGGTGAGGAGCGCGTCAGCTCCGAGCGCGAGGCGGCGCTGGACGTGGTCGCCGCCTGCGGTTTCCTGCCGCTCGCCATCCGTATCGCCGCCTCCCGGCTGGCCTCGCGCCGTACCTGGACGGTCTCGGTGCTGGCGGCGAAGCTCGCCGACGAGCGCCGGCGGCTGGACGAACTCCAGGCGGGCGACCTGGCGGTGAAGGCGACCTTCGAGCTGGGCTACGGCCAGTTGGAGCCCGCGCAGGCCCGCGCGTTCCGGCTGCTGGGGCTGGCCGACGGCCCGGACATCTCGCTGGCGGCGGCCGCCGCCGTACTGGATCTGCCGCTGCACGAGACCGAGGATCTGCTGGAGTCCCTGGTGGACACCTCCCTGGTCGAGTCGGCGGCGCCCGGCCGCTACCGCTACCACGATCTGGTCCGGCTGTACGCGCGCGCCTGCGCCGACCGCGACGAACAGCCGCCCACCGGGATCGACCTGGCGCTGTTCCGGCTGCTGGACTTCTATCTGGCGACGGCGTCGCGGGTGTACACGATCGAGCGGCCGGGCGACCGGCTCAAGGACCATCTGGAGCCGACGGAGTACGCGGGCCTGGTCTTCACCGACCGGCAGGAGGCGCAGGACTGGCTGTACGCGGAGGCCGACTGCCTGCTGGCGTGTGCCCGGCAGGCGGCGGGCGGGACCCGGTTGCGGGTCGCCGTGGACCTGCTGTGGGCCGCGAAGGACCTGGCGGAGTCGGGCGCCAACTCCAAGTCGTACGAGACGGCGGCCCGTTCGGCGCTGGCGGCGGCCCGCGCGGCGGGCGACGCCCGTACGGAGGGGCGGGCCCGGACCTCGATGACCAACGTCCATCTGGTGGCGGGCCGTTACCGGGAGGCGGACGAGGAGGCCCGGCAGGCGGCGGAGCTGGCGGAGTCGGTGCGGGACCCGGCGCCGGTCTACTGGTCGGACAACGACCGGGGCATCATCGCCTTCAACCAGGGCCGCTTCCAGGACGCCGAGGCCCATCTGTTCAAAGCGATGGAGGGCTCGCGGGCGGACGAAAACCGCCCCGGCAAGGCGAGCGCCCTGTGCAACCTGTCCCGTACCCAGCTCTCCCTGGGCCGTACGTCACAGGCCATCGCGCTGGCCGAGCAGGGCGTCGAGGTCTACGACAGCATCGGGCACACGCTGCGACTGGCCAACGCCCGGTACGCGCTGGGCGTCGCGCTCACCCACGCCGGCCGGCACAAGGAGGCGCTGGAACAACTGGGGCAGGCGCTGGAGGGGTTCGAGACGAACCGTCAGCGGCTGTGGGAGGGCACGACCCACTTCCGTATCGCCCAGGCCCATCTCGCGGCCCGCCGCGCCGCCGCGGCCGCGCAGCACGCCGAGCAGGCGCTCGCGATCGGCTGCATCGGCGGCGACCGGACACGGGCCAACGTCCTGATCACGCTGGGCAAGGCGCTGGAGAGCCTGGGGCAGGCGGACCGCGCGCGGGTGTGCTGGCGCGAGGCGCTGGCACTGCACGAGGAGTCGGGCTCGGCGGAGGCCGAGGATGTCCGGGTACTGCTCGACGCCCCGCTCAGCGCGGCGTAGATCGCGTCCGGTACGGGGCGAGCGCCCGCTTGTCCCGGCGTGAGCCCGCTCGGCGCGGCGTGAGTGGCGCGAGGGGAGTGCGATGTCCTACGGGGTGCCCGGCCTGGGCGTTCATCGAATGTTTATGCTCTTTCGGCATGCTCCAGTGCATATTCGATCCGTCGCCTCGGGGGGCAGACGGGTCGCTTGGGACCATCGCCTCTGCTGGGGTGAGCGGTCCACCAGGCCTTCTGCCCGGCGACCTCGGGGGAGTATCCGGGCGGAAGGCCGCCTTTCGTCAGACGTAGGGCAATCCCAAGGGGGACGAAGATGAGCAGCACCGAGAAGAGCGCGGAAGAGATCACGACGCAGGGCGACAACCACACCCCGGCGCCGCCGAAGGGCAACGCGACCACGCAGGGCGACAACCACACCCCCGCGCCGCCGAAGGGCAACGCGACCATCCAGGGCGACAACCACACTCCGGCACCGCCCAAGTAGTAGTCGCACGGGGGCACGACCGTGCCGCGGTCGCGGCGGCGGGGGAGGGGGGCTGCCGCGACCGCGCCCGGCAGGGGGGCGAAAGACAGAAGAACGACGGAAGTCGGGACCGTTCAGGGGGTCCCGCCGACCGTCGTTCTTCTGTCTTTTCCGGTGCTTCCGCCTTTTTCCGGTGCCTCAGGTGTCGCCCGGTGTCACTCAGGTGGCCAGGCGGACCACGTTGTCGACCTTGCAGTCACCGCCGGAGGCGCCGTTGTCGTCGGACAGGTCCACCGCGGTGACCTCGATGGTCTGCGTACCGCCCGCGGCGACGTTCGGGATGCTGCCGGCGGTGTTGCCGACCGTCGCGCCGGCCGCGTCGGTGAAGCCGACCGTGAACGAGTAGGAGTAGGCCACCGAGCCACTGTTGTTGGCGGTGATCTCCGCGACGAAACCCTGGGTCGTGGCGTCGTACTTGCACTCGACGATGGTCAGGTCACGGCCGGCGTCGGCCGAGCTGCCGCCCGTCACGGAGCCCCCGGTGGTGGAGGAGCCCGACGTGCTGTCGCTGTCGTAGTCGTCGTCGTAGTCGCTGTCCGAGTGGCTGCCGCCGCTGCTGCTTGAGCTGCTGGAGCTGGAGCAGCCGCCGCCGCCGGAGCCACGGGCGCCGGTCAGCGCGACGATGGCGATACCGAAGACGGCTATGGCGCGGACATGGCGAATTTTCACTTCAACCCCCGTTGAAAATGGTGCGGTTGGTCACTGTTGATGCCCTTTTGTCGAGCGCATGTCACCCTAGCAGGACGCAAGGGGTGCTCGACGCACGAGACCTCGGTGCACGGGACCAAATCTGGCGGCCCATGGTTCCCGGGCGTAGCGTCGAATTTCGGCAGCTGTGCTCCGCACGCTCACCGAAGGAGGCCGTCGATGGTCCGCAACATCATCGGGTCGGTCCTCGCCGTCATCGGAGCCGCCGGGGCGGTGGCGAGCCCCTTCCAGTCCTGGTACGACGGCCGGCACGGCCGGGACTACCGCGTCGAGGACCTGTTCAACGGCATCACCGGCACCAGCTCCGACCTGTGGGTGTCGCTCCTGCTGCCCTTCGTCTTCGCCGCGCTGGTCACCCTGCTCGGGCTGGTTCTGCGCTCGCGGCTGCTGGTGGCTCTGTCCGGGCTGATCGTGCTCGGCTTCACCGTCCTGTGGATGGTGCGCCAGGGACAGCGCGCCGACGGTCTCACGCTGACCAGCGACGGCACGGGGATCGGCCTCGGCGTCGCGGCCGCCTTCGGCGGTGGGGTGCTGCTGCTGATCGCGGCGGCGGTGATGAGCGGGCGCCGTACGCGGCGCAGGGGTGGGGGTGGGGGGCACCGGTACGTCGGGGGCGACCGGGACCGGGGCCGCGACCCGGAGCGCGAGCAGTACGGGGACACCGGGCAGGTCGGACACGTGGGACAGGTGGGCCAGGTCGGATACGGCCAGCAGGAGCCGTACCAGCCTCAGTGGTCGTACGACGCCGAACCGTCGGCGGGAAGTACGGAACAGCACGCCTGGGACGACACCCGGGAACAGCCCTGGACGCCGCCTCCACCGCCACCGCCGGACGACGACGACACCGGCCGCCGCCCGTGACGGATCGGCGGGCGGATCTGCGGGCGTAACGGATCAGCGGGCGCCGCGGCCCGTCGCCGTGCCCTTGATCGCGTCCAGCGCGTACACGCACCGGTCCTTGCTGCACGCGTACACGACTCCCCCGCGCGCCACCGGTGAGCCCGTGATCTCGCCGCCCGTCGCCAGCTTCCAGCGGAGCTGTCCCCCGCCGGCGTCCAGCGTGTAGAGGACATGGTCGGCCGAGCCGAAGTGCAGCCTGCCGTCGGCCACGACGGGTGCGCCGACGACCTCGCCGCCCGCCGCGAAGCGCCATTTGGGCGTACCGGCGACCGCGTCCAGCGTGTAGAGGGCACTGCCGCTGCCCACGTGCACGTTCCCCGCGGTGACCAGGACCGGTTCGAGGGACTGGCGGGCCTCGGTGGCGATGCGCCAGCGGTCCTTGCCGGTGGTCGCGTCCAGCGCGTACACCGTGCCGAGGTAGTCGGCGAGATACACGCCGCCGCCGGTCACGGCCGGGCCGGGGGCGAAGGCGGGCGGGGAGAGGAAGACGGCGGGCGCCTCGAAGCGCCAGCGCACGTGCCCGCTCGCGACGTCGATGGAGAGCACGCGGGTGCCGGCGGAGACGTACACGTATCCGTCCGGCGCGGGCACCAGGCGAATCGGTACGCCACCGCAGGCGGCGCCGTCGCCGACGGGGTACGACCAGCGCTCGCTGCCGGTGCGCGCGTCGAGCGCCCGGAGCCGGGCGTTCTGCCACACGTACACCGTGCCGTCGAAGATCGCGGGCCCGGCCTCCGGTGTCTCGAAGTCGGTCTGGGCGCCGGTGACTTCCCACAGCTTCTCGCCGTTGGACGCCTCCCACGCCTGGACACCGCCGCCGCGCGTGCCGGTGACGACGGTGCCCCGGTCGGTCTTGAGCGAGTACACCCACGCGTCGGTCTGGAGGCGCCAGCGCTCGGTGCCGTCCGCGCCGTCGAGCGCGTAGAGGGTGGGGCCGTCGGAGGCGTGGATACGGCCTCCGGCGACCGCCATCGCCCAGGCGACGTCGCGGGTCTTGAACTGCCGGCGCCCGCTGCCCACGTCCAGCGCGTGCACCTCGAACGACGTGACGTAGAGCAGATCGCCGTCGACGACGGGGGTGCCCCAGACGTCGTTCGACATCCGGAAGCGCCAGGGCCGCCAGCGGCCCGGTGCGGCGCCGCCGTCGGGGACGGGCGCCGGTGCGGGCATCGGCGGTGCGGCGGGGGCCTGGACGGCGCTGGTGGACAGCGGTGCGCCGGTCGGCCCGAGCGGCGGGCGGATCCAGCCGGTGGCGGGTCCGGCGTCGACTGCGGCGGCGCCACGGCCCTCCGCGACGCGGGGGCCGGGGCCGATCGGTACCGGGGAGCCGGAGAGGCGGACGGGGCCGCCGTGGGCCGGTCCGGCGGGCGCGGGCACGGCGGGGCCGCGGCCACCGCCCTGTTGTCCTTGACGGCCGCCACCTTGCCCGCCCCGGCCGTCGCCGTCGGGGCTCCACGCGGCGTCCCAGTCGGGCGCGCGCGGGGGCGGAGGCGGGTCGTGGGAGGGCGGCGGAGGCAGCGGGGGACGTGCGGCAGCGGCGGCGGCAGCCGCGTTGATGCGCCCGCCGCCACGGCGTTCCTCGATCATCTCGGTGGCGGACGCGGGCAGCCAGGCCGAAGCCGTACCGCTGTCGTCACTGCCCGAGGCGAACAGATGCGGGGCGAGCTGCGACTGGAGATCGGCGGGCGACGGGCGCTGGGTGGCGTCCATCTGCATGCACGACTCGATGAGCGGACGCAGCTCCTCCGACAGCCCCTCCAGATTCGGTCCCTCGCGCAGCAGCATGAAGACGGTCTCGACCGGGTTGGCCCCGTGGAAGGGCGCGTGGCCGGTGGCGGCGAAGACGAGGGTGGAGCCGAGCGAGAAGACGTCGCTCGCGCCCGTGACGCTGCGGGAGTCGCGCGCCTGCTCGGGCGACATGTACGCCGGGGTGCCGACGGCCACGTTGGTCATGGTCAGCCGGGTGTTGGAGACGCCGGAGGCGATACCGAAGTCGATGACGCGCGGCCCGTCCTCCACGACCAGCACGTTCGACGGCTTGAGGTCGCGGTGGACCAGGCCCTCGCCGTGGATGGACTCCAGCGCCTCGGCGATACCGGCGGCCAGCCAGCGCACGCCCTGTACCGGCAGCGGGCCGCACCGGTTGACCATCTCTTCGAGGGACGGCGCGGGCACGTAGGCGGTGGCCAGCCAGGGCACGGCGGCCCGGGGGTCGGCGTCCACCACGGCGGCCGTGTAGAAGCCGCTGACCGCGCGGGCGGCCTCCACCTCGCGGGTGAAACGGACGCGGAACAGCTGGTCCTCGGCGAGCTCGGTCCGCACCGTCTTGATCGCCACGCGCCGGCCCGAGGCCGAGCGCGCGAGATAGACGAGCCCCATACCGCCCGCTCCGAGGCGTCCGAGCACCTCGAAGGGCCCGATACGTCTCGGATCGTGCTGCGTCAGCTGCTCCACTTGCCTGCCACCTCCCCGTACGGGCCACAAAGGTACGGCCCCCTGCCCCCTGATTCTTCCTGTCTGGGCCGATGGTTGCGAACCCGGGGGCGGATCGGGGTGTCTCACCCTGTTTCGGACAGGAAATGAGCGAACGACCGCGTACGGAGTGACTATCACGTCCGTAACAGTCTTGACGCGTACGGACCAACGCGGGTTGCCCCACCCGTACACACGGGGGGCTCAGGCGGCCTCCGGCTCCGCGAGTACGGCGAAGACCGCGCCCTGGTTGTCCACCAGGCTCGCGATCCGGCCGTACGGGGTGTCGGCGGCGGACTCGCGGATCCGGCCGCCCAGCCGTACGGCCTCGGCGACCGTCTCGTCGCAGTCGGCCACGGAGAAGTAAACGAGGAAATGCCCCGGCATCTCCTTGGGAAATGCGTCGGTGATGACACTTCGCCCGCCGACGGCACTGTCACTGCCCGGCTCGGATCCCGCCGGGGACCAGGTGCGGAAGTCGACCGGTTCGCCCGGGAGGTCCTTGCCGACGAAGCCGAATACCGACTCGTAGAAGAGGTCGACGCTCTCCTTGTCCCTCGTATAGACCTCTGTCCAGCAGAAAGATCCGGGCTCACTCTGCTTTTCGAAGCCGGAGTGTGCCCCCGGCTGCCAGAGGCCGAAGACCGCGCCGCCGGGATCGACGCCCTGCGCCATCGTGCCGTACGGCCCCACGGCTGTCGGATCCATCACCATTCCGCCGCCGGCCTCCTTGATTCGCGCACTGAGCGCGGTGGCGTCCGATGTCGCGAAATAAACGCCCCAGGCGGTCGGCATACGTCCGTCCTGCTTCGCGGCGAGGGCGGCGACGCGCTTTCCGTCACTGAATGCATTCGTGTAGTACCCGTATGCCGCGCCGCCGTCCGCACCGAATGTCCAGCCGAACAGCTCGCCGTAGAAACGCTTGCCCGCCCGGACGTCGGGAAGCGACACATCCACCCAGCACGGTGCGCCTTCCGCGAATGCGGCCATGAGCCCGGATCCTTCCTCCGTGTGCGTACCGCCCGAGCGGTGCGCCTTCCGGCCACGCTAATGGCGCATTTCGCCCGGCGCAGGACGGGGCAAATCGAACAATTGACTAATTGTCTCCCGGTGAGGGCCTGTGCGCATTGGGTTATCCACCACAGTTGTCCACAGGCTGTTGATAACACTATTCCTGGTCACGGGCTCCGGACAGGCCTCTTCCACCCTCTTCCAGCCTCTTCCGCCCGCTCTTCCAGCCCCTCTTCCGACCCCCCGTGATCAGCGGGCGGTTCCCCATTTGCAGTCGGCCGAATCGCGCTCCGATCCCCCCTCGGTAAGCTGACGGCATGACAGGACAAGTACGTACCGTCGACGGCCGCGTGGCCGGTCGGCGCGGCCAGGCGACGCGGCAGAAGCTGCTCGACTGCCTCAGCGAGATGCTCAGCACCTCGCCATATCGGGACGTCAAAGTCATCGACGTTGCCCGGAAGGCAGGCACTTCACCCGCGACCTTCTATCAGTACTTCCCGGACGTCGAGGGCGCTGTCCTTGAGATCGCGGAGGAAATGGCCAAGGAGGGCGCCGGATTGACCGAACTGGTCTCGGGGCGCTCCTGGGCCGGTAAAGCGGGACGCCAGACGGCGGAAGAACTCGTAGAGGGATTCCTCGACTTCTGGCGCAAGAACGACGCGATCCTCAGGGTCATCGATCTCGGCGCGGCCGAGGGCGACAAGCGGTTCTACAAGATCCGCATGAAGATCCTGAGTTCGGTCACCAACTCCCTTACGGATTCCGTGAAGGAGCTCCAGTCCAAAGGCAGGGTCGACAAGGACGTCAACCCCGCCGCGATGGCCGGTTCGCTGGTCGTCATGCTCGCCGCGGTGGCCGGTCACCAGAAGGGCTTCCAGACCTGGGGCGTCAAGCAGGCCGAACTGAAGCCGAATCTGGCCCTGTTGGTCCACCTGGGCATCACGGGCAAGAAGCCGGCGAAGTAACGGTGCCCTTCCCTCCGTCCTGTCACGCCGGCGGCGGATCAGCGAACTGATCCCCGCCGGCGCTCCCTTCTCACGGGCGCCGGGTGTCTCGCGGGCGTCTCACGGGCCGGACGGCAGTACCCGCTCCACCAGGACGCCGATGAGCCGCGCGGTCTCCTCCTCCGAGAAGACACCGGGCAGCGTAAGCCGCTCCACCACGAGCCAATTGGTCGCCAGATAGATCACCTTGACCGCGTCGGCGTCACCGGGCAGCCCGGACGCCAGATGATGCGTGACATTCGCCTCCACGTCCTCCGCCACGCGCGCGGTCAGTACGGCGCGCAGTTCGGGACGCCGGGTGGCCTCCAGCCGCAGTTCGAGCAGCGCGAGAAAACCGGTCCGGAACGCGGTGACCCGCCCCACCACCAGCCGCACCAACTCCGCTGTCCGCTCCCGGGTGTTGGGCCCGGCGACCATGCCCGCGACGGTGGCCTCGTCGGGGATCAGCCGCTCGTAGATCCGGTGACCCACCTGATTCAGCAGCTCGTCACGGTTGGTGAAGTAGTTGGACGCCGTGCCGTTGGGCACCGCCGCCTCGACATCGACGGCCCGGAAGGTCAGCCCCCGGGCGCCGTCACGGGCGAGCACTTCGATGGCGGCATCGACGAGCGCGGAGCGGCGGGCCAGGTTCTGTCGCACGGGGTGGTCGCACCTTTCCTGTTGGCACCACTTCAAATGTAGTACTACATCCTAAGTGGTTCTGGGTCTTCGGGCGCGGCCCGGCGCGGTTGAATGAGCCCATGAGCGACGCGAGCGACGAGCAGCAGGCATTCCGTGCGGTACTGCGCGATCTGCGGACCTGGGACAACGGGCTGGCCACCTTCGACACCGATGATGTGCCCGACGTACCGCTGGTGTTGTTCCAGCGGTGGTTCGTCGAGGCCGTCAGGGCCGGGCAGGACGAGCCGCACGCCATGGCGCTCGCGACCGTCGACGGGGACGGGCGGCCCGACGTACGCACACTGCTACTGCACGACGCCGACGAGCGCGGCTGGCACTTCGCCTCGCACGCGACCAGCGCGAAGGGCCGCCAACTGGCCGCCCGGCCGTGGGCCGCGCTCGGGTTCTACTGGCCCGCGCAGGGGCGGCAGATCCGGGTGCGGGGTGCGGTGAGTGCCGCCGGGGGCGAGGAGAGCCGGGCCGATCTGGCCGTACGGTCCACCGGGGCACTGGCCTCCGCGCTCACCGGGCGGCAGAGCGAAGTGCTCGGTTCCGCCGAGGAGTTGGCGCGCGCGTCGCAGGCCGCGTGGGAGCGGGCGGAGGCCGAGCCGGACGCGCCCGCGCCGACGTGGAGGCGGTATGTGCTCGACGCCGACGAGGTCGAGTTCTTCCAGGGCGACGCCCGGCGGCGCCATGTCCGGCTGCGTTACCGCCGTACCGACGGCGGCGGCTGGGTGCGTGAGCTGCTCTGGCCGTAGTGCCCTCGTGTTCTGGTGTCCTCGTGCCCTCGTGTCCTCGTCAGCCGAGTTCGGAGATCCACGCGTCGACGGTGGTGACCTCCGCCTGGCGCGGGAAGACCTTCTCGGTCAGTACCCGGTGGACCTCCGCGTCGGCGTCGCCGCAGCCGTCGGACAGGACGGTCAGCCGGAAATCGAGATCGGCGGCCTGGCGGAGGGTGGACAGGACAACGCCGCTGGTGGCGAGGCCGGTCAGGACGAGGCGGTCGATACCGCCGCCGCGCAGGACGAGATCGAGGTCGCTGCCGGCGAAGGCACTGACGCGCTTCTTGGTGACGACGCTCTCGCCGGGGCGCGGCGCGACGTCGGGGTGGATGACGGCGCCGGGGTCGTCGTCGGTGAAGGCACCGTCGGGCAGGGCGCTGAAGACCTGGCTGGACCGGGTCTCGGGGTGGCCGCGGCGGAAGCCGATGACGACGTGCACCACCGGCACGCCCGCTGTCCGGGCGGCGGCGACGGCGCGGGCGAGGCGGGGCGTGTAGTCGGGGTCGAGGTCGGGAACCCGGTCGACGATGCCCTTCTGGACGTCCATCACGAGCAGGGCGGAGTTGGTCATGGCTGGTCCTTCGTCGTTGTGGTGGGTCGGGGGGTGGGGGCGTCGGGGATGGGGGCGTCGGGGATGGGGTTGTCGGGGGTGGGGTTGTCGGGGGTGGGGTTGTCGGGGGTGGGGTTGTCGGGGGTGGGGTTGTCGGGGGTGGGGTTGTCGGGGGTGGGGTTGTCGGGGGTGGGTTCGGTCTTCGCGGGGCCGATACGGCGCAGTGAGCGGTCGGCCACGGTCACCGCGAGGAACAGGACGCTGACGGCGAGCAGGAACCAGGCGAGGTGGTGCAGGCCGCCGGTGTCGACGTGCTCTCCGTAGAAGGCGCCGTTGGCGGCGGAGGCGATGATGGCGCCGAGGTAGCCGAAGGTGCGCAGGAGGCCGGCGGATGAGCCGATGCGGTCGGGGTCGGCCTGGTGGTAGACGGCGTTCTGCAGGGCGAGGCTGTTCAGTCCCTGGGGGACGCCGAGGACGAACACGACGGCCAGCAGCAGCGACACCGGGCTGTCGACGTGCAGGAGGAGCAGCAGGGCGCAGGCGGCGATCTGGCCGGCGGCGCCGACCAGGAGCTTGCCGCGTACGGCCTCGCGGCGTCCGGTGACGGTGGAGACGACGATCGCCGTGGCGAACAGGGGCAGTTGGACCAGACCGGCCTGGGAGGCGGAGAGCCCGTACCCCTCCTCCGTCCACTGCGTGTAGCCGTACAGGAAGCCGTAGGTGACGACGTAGCAGAGCAGGGCCCTGCCGTAGGTGGCGAGGAGCGGCAGATTGCCGCCGAGTACGCGTACGTCGATGAAGGGCTGCCGCGCCCGTAGTTCGCGCCAGGTGAAGCCGGCCGCCGCGGCGACGGCCAGGACCGCCAGGTACCGGTCGCCGCCGCCGGGGTTCATCAGGAACAGCAGCAGGCAGACGAGCGCCACGGAGAACAGGCCCATGCCGGGCAGGTCCAGGTCGCTCACGGGGTGGCGGCCGTCGCGGCGCGTGGGAGCGGCGGGGCTGGTGGCGGGAGTCGCCGGGATACGGCGGGCGCCGAGGTAGAAACCGGCGACGGCCAGCGGGATGTTGACGGCCAGGGTGGCGCGCCAGCCGCCGACGCCGATCAGCAGGCCGCCGAGGCTGGGGCCGATGACGGCGATGGTCTGGGTGGTGACGGCGAGCGCGGTGAGGACGCCGGCCGGGCTGTTCCGCCCGGTGCGCCGGGCCTCGCCACGGATGAGGTACATGGCGGCCGGATAGCCGGCGCAGGTGCCGAAGCCGAGGAGTACGCGGGCCGCGACGAGGACCCCGAGATTGGGGGCGAGCATGCCGACGATCCCGGCGAAGCCGGTCAGTACCGTCCCGATCAGGAACAGACGGCGCGGCCCGAAGAGGTCGATCAGCCGTCCCACGACGGGCTGCCCTATGGCGGTGGCCAGGTAGAGGGCCGAGATCAGCCACGCCGTTTGGGAGGGCGGCGCACCGAGGGCGACACCGATCGGTACCAACGACACGGAGATGATGGAGGAGTTGACCGGGTTGAGGGCCGCCCCCAGCATCATCGGGGCCAGCAGCCGCCGGTCGAAGCCGTCGCCCGGCGCCTTGGCCCCACCGCCGGGGCGCGGTCGGCGCAGCAGGCGGGACACGGCGCCGGTCACGACCGGGTGACTCGTTCCAGCAGGGCCGCCGCCTCGATGACGGTGCGGCGTTCGGCTTCAGTGCAGTTGTCCTCCAGGGCGCGGGTGAGCCAGCCCTCTCCGGCGCGGCGGCGGTCCTCCAGGAAGGCGTGGCCGCTCTCCGTGACGAAGATCAGTTGTCGCCGGCCGTCCTGGGGGTCCGGGCGCCGGGAGACGAGGCCGCGATCCTCCAGTACGCCGATGGTGGCGGCCACCGACTGGTGCCGTACGCGCTCGGCTGCCGCCAGGTCGCTGACCGATGCCTCGCCGTCCTTGTCCAGGCGGCTGAGGACGGAGGTCTGGGAGGGCGTGAGATCGCCGGGGTCGTAGCTCTCGCGCATCCGGCGCCGAAGGCGGCTGAAGACCACGCGCACCTCGCGCGCCGCGCGTACGGCCGATTCGGACACGTCGGTGATGTCGGTGATGTCGGTGACGTCAGCGATCTCTTCCATGTACGCAGGCTAACTTGCGCAGTCCAGACTGCGCAAACATCCCGCCCGCACTCAGCCGGCCTCGAAGCGGTCGCGGGACGACTCGATGTGGCCGATGTACTGGTGGGTCCAGTCGCACATCCGGTGGACCGTCTCCCGCAGGGCCAGGCCCGGTTCGGTGAGGGTGTACTCGACCTTCGGCGGCACGGTGGGGTGGACCTTCCGCTCCGCCAGGCCGTTGCGTTCCAGCATGCGGAGGTTCTGGGTGAGCATCTTGTGGCTGATGCCCTCGACCTCGTTCCGCACCTCGCCGAAGCGCAGCGTGCGCTCCCCCAGCGCGTCGATGATCAACAACGCCCATTTGTTGGCGACGTCCGAGAAGATCTCCCGTGCGAGCGAGTCGGCGCGCGTGAGGTCCGCGTTCTCGGGCGAGCCGCTGAGCTGCTTGGTCACCATGAGGTTCCCCAGTCACTGAAAAGTGCGTTCTTCCATGTCGGCGCACACTCTCCTACGGTTCCTGAGTAACCACAAGAGACCGTATGAGCCCAGACCAGACCGCGAGAGAGCAGGCAGCAGCATGGCCATCACCCTGGTGAACCCCACCGGACTGCCGGAGATCGACGTCTACCACCAGGTGTCGGTCGCGACCGGATCGAGGCTCGTCTTCATCGCCGGGCAGGTCGCCTGGGACGCCGACGGAGCCACGGTCGGCGAGGGGGATCTCGCCGCGCAGGTCGAGCGGTGCTATCTCAACGTCGCCACGGCGCTAGCCGGGGTCGGCGCGTCGTTCGGCGACGTGGCGAAACTGACCGTGTACGTCGTGGACTGGACCCCCGACAAGATGCCCCAGTTCCTGGACGGTGTCGCGCGGGCGTCCGCGAAGCTCGGGGTCACCCCCGTACCGCCGGGCACACTGATCGGCGTCGCGGCGCTGGACGTGCCCGAGCATCTGGTCGAGGTCGAGGCCACGGCGGTCATCGACTGAGCGACGGGCGGAGCGACCGGCTGGGCGACAGGCGGAGTGCCGCGCCCACCGGGCCCGCCCTCACAGCGACGGCCCTCACCGCGCCCACCCCCGCCGAGGACCCCGCTGGGTAACCTGAACGGGTGACCACCGAGCTCCGACTCCTGTCCGAGGTGTCCTACCGGGGCCGGGGGATCACCGGCCCCCGGCTGCACGGCCTCCTCGCGCTCCTCGCCGACGACCTGCGCGCGGGCCGCACCAGCGCGCGCCTGGCCGCCGACCTCTGGCCGGAGGCCGAGGAGCGGCCGGAGCACCCGAGGAAGGCCCTCCAGGTACTCGTCTCCCGCACCCGCGCGCAACTCGGCCCCGACCTCGTCGTCAGCACCCCCACCGGCTACCGGCTCGCGCTCGACGAGCACCAGGTCGACGCCTCCGCCGTACTGCTCAGCGCGGCCGAGAGCGCCCGCCACGCCCGCGCGGGCGACCACATCGCCGCCCTCCACCACGCCGAGGCGGGCCTCGCCCAGTGGGAAGGGCGGCGGGACGCCGGCGCCGTAACAGACCCCCACAGCCCCCTCGAAGACGAGACCGACACCGACGACGCCGAAGACCCCCTGACCGAACTGCGCCGCCGGCGGGCCTCCACCCACCGGTCCCTCCTACGTGCCCGCGCCCTCGCCCTGTCCCGGCTCGGCCGCCGTACCGACGCCGTCGACCCGCTCACCGCCGTCCTGCGCGAACGCCCGCGCGACGAGGAGGTCCTGCTGGAGCTGCTGCGCTGCGAGGCGGCGACCACGGGCCCGGCCCAGGCGCTGGCCACGTACGACACCTACCGCCGCGCCCTGCGCGCGGAGTTTGGCACCGATCCGGGCGCCCCGCTCCAGGCCGCGTACCAGGAACTCCTGCGGAGCCAGGCACCCGTTCAACGGCACGGAGTCGTCCACGACCCCAACGCCCTCATCGGCCGCGACGACGACATCGCCACCGTCACCGAACTGCTCCGCACCTCGCGCGTCACCTCGATCGTCGGCGCGGGCGGCCTGGGCAAGACCCGGCTCGCCCATGCGGTGAGCCGCGCCGCCGAGCAGCGTTCCGTGTACTTCGTCCCGCTCGCCGGAGTCGGCACCGACGGCGACGTCGCGAGTGAGGTCGCCTCCGCCCTCAGCGTCCGCGAGGCGCGCCGCACCACGCGCGCGGGGCTCATCGCACCGGCGGACGTACTCGGCCTGATCGTCGCCGCGCTGGGCCCCGGCCCGGTCCTGCTGGTCCTCGACAACTGCGAGCACGTCGTGCGCGGCACCGCCGAGATGGTGCGGGGTCTGGTGTCCATGACCCGCGATCTGCGCGTACTGACCACCACCCGGGCCCCGTTGGGCCTCTCGTCGGAGTCGGTGTACGGGCTGCCGCAGCTCGATCTCCCCACGTCCGTCGAGCTGTTCGAGCGACGTGCGCGCGCCGCGCGTCCGGACGTCGAGCTGGCACCGGACGCCGTGGCGGAGGTGTGCCGCCAACTCGACGGACTGCCCCTGGCCGTGGAACTCGCCGCCGCCCGCGTACGCGTCATGTCCGTCCCCGCCATCGCCCGCCGCCTGGGCGACCGCTTCACCCTGCTGCGCGGCGGCGCGCGTGACGCACCGGCCCGCCACCGCACCCTGCGGGCGGTCGTGGAGTGGAGCTGGAACCTGCTGGATCCGGCGGGCCAGGCCGCGTTGCGCGCCCTGTCCGTCTTCCCGGGCGGCTTCACCGAGGAGGCGGCGCAGGCACTGCTCGGCCGACGCCCGGACGCGGAGAGCACGGAGGTCACGGAGGTCACGGAGGTCACGGACGGCGACGACGCGGAGGACACGCTGCGGGTCCTGGAGGACCTGGTCGACCAGTCGCTGCTCAGAGTGGTCGACGCCCGGTCGGGCGCGCGCTTCCACATGCTGGAGACGGTGCGGGAGTTCGGTACGGCACGCCTGGAGACGGCAGGCGAGACCACGCGCGTGACGGCCGCCTTCCTCGCCTGGGCGCGCGACTTCGGTACGGCGCACCACGGCCCGCTCCTCGGCGCCGCACCCATCGCGTCCGGGGAGCTGATCAAGGCCGAGCAGGACAATCTCCTGCGGGCACTGCGGCTGGGGCTCGCCCGGGGGGACGGTGCGACCGTGGCGGCCACGACCGCCGTTCTCGGCGGCGTCTGGCTGGTCGAGTCCGCGTACGCGCGGATGGCGGCCCTCACCGACGAGACCGCCTGGACGCTGTCGCACCACCGGCCGGAACCCGAGGCCGTCGAGGTCACCAGGACGGCGCTCACGGTGTGTGTCGCGTATGCCGTCGTCACCCAGGGGCTGCACGCCTCGCGTGCCCTGGTCGCCCTGCGCCGGCTGCCGACTGCCCCTCCCGACACGCTGATACGGGCCACGTCCGTCGTCCTGGCCGCCGTACCGGGAACGCCGGGGACGGACGGCGGCGACAACCCACTGCTGACCGCCGTGACAAGCGCCTTCGACAGCTTCGCCCGCGAGTCCGAGGGAGATGTGGAGGGCGCGCTGGCCGCCTCCGTACGCATGCTCGAAGCGGCAGACGCCGTCACGGTCCCCTGGATCTGGATCATCGCCCACGCGCGCGTCGGTGAACTGTCCGCGCGCTCCGGGCGGATCGAACGGGAGCGGAGCCACTACGAGGCGATGCTGCCGGTGCTCGAAGGGCTCCGTGCCTGGCCGGACGTGGTGGGAGTCCACGCGGCGCTGGCGCTCATCGGTCTTCAGCTCGGTGCTGTCGACGACGCCGAGCGCCAGTTGGACCTCGCGACGAGCCGTCCGGCGGACGACGAGGCCGCGATGACGTTCGGTCTCGGGACGGACGCGGAGTCCGGCCACGCCTTCGATCATGCGGTACGGGGTGAGATCGCCCTCGCGCGTGGGCAGATCGAGACCGGGCTGGGCCTGTGGCGTACGGCCGTGGAACAGGTGACACAACCCAGCGACAGGAACCTGATCGCCGAACACAGCCTGGATCTCTGGGCCGTTGAGATCGGTACGGCCGCCGTGCTGGCGCACGCCCGGTACGGCCGGCTGGATCTCGTCGCGGACGCCACCGGTGAACTGCGGCACTCACTGACGAAGGCGCTCACCTCCCCGCTCGTCAGTTCACCGATGTCGATGCTGGAACTCCCCGCCTGCGGGGCCCTGTTGCTGGCGCTGGCCACGGTCGACCTCGCGGCTGTGGACGGCACCACCGACGGCGACGACGGAGGAACAGCCCTACGACGGTCGGCGGCCCGGCTGATCGCTCTCGCCGAGCGCTTCCGCCTCCTCCGGAACTTCCAGCCGACCATGTCCCCCGCCCGCGCCCGCCGCACCGCCGAACGGGCCGACGCGACGGAGTACGCGCGGGCGGCGGCTGAGTACGCCGCCCTGCCCCACGAAGACCTCCGCGCGGCGGCCCTTGGGGCGCTACGGCAGCGGGACGAGAGCGTGCGCCCCACTCAACGGGCGGCAGGGTCGCGGTTGTAGAGCTTTCGGGCCCAGAGGTAGGCGAGGAGGGCGATGCCGGTGCTCCAGGCGGCGGTGAGGGCGGCGTTGTTGCCGATGGCGGTTCCGGTGAGGAGTCCTCGGAGGGTTTCCATGACGGGGGTGAAGGGCTGGTACTCGGCGAACCAGCGCAGCCCGGTGGGCATGGAGTCGGTGGGGACGAACCCGCTGCCGAGGAACGGCAGCAGCGTCAGCGGCATGGGCAGGTTGCTGGCACTCTCGACGGTCTTGCTGACCAGGCCGAGAGCGACCGACAGCCAGATGACCGCGAAGGCGATCATCGCGATGATCCCGAGGGCGGCAAGCCACTCCACCGGCGTCGCGTCGGTCCTGAACCCGACAACAAGCGCCACGGCCACCACGATCACCGTCGCGATCATGGTCTGTATGAGACTCCCGACGACGTGTCCGGTCAGGACGGCGCCGCGGGAGATCGACATCGTACGGAAGCGGGAGATGATGCCCTCGGTCATGTCCATCGCGACGGAGATCGCCGTTCCCTGGGCGACGGCGGCCACCGTCATGAGCAGGATCCCGGGCATCACGTAGACGATGTACTCCCCGCGCCCACCCGACCCGCCGGTGGGGTCGAGTCCGGCGCCGATGGCGCCGCCGAAGACGTGCACGAACAGCAGCAGGAACACCACCGGCATCCCCGCCAGCAGCACCGTCATCGACGGATAGCGCAGCATGTGCCGCAGATTGCGCCGCAGCATCGTCGCCGAATCAGCCAGGGTGTGGTTGAGGGAACTCATCGGGTCACAGCCTTCCCGGTCACAGGAGCGGTACGGACGGACCTGGGCTGCCCGGTCAGCGCGAGGAACACATCGTCCAGATCCGGCGTGTGGACCGACAGTTCCTCCGCCTCGACACCGTGCGCGTCCAGCAGGTCCAGCAGGGCCCGCAGGGAACGCACCCGCCCGTCGCTCGGCACCTGCAGGGTCAGCGCCTCGTCGTCACGCGGAAGGCCGTCCAGCATGCCGGACAACGCCCGGGCCGCGGCCTCGTACGCGGTGGTGTCGGTGAACCGCAACTGGACGTGCCCGCCGGGGACCAGGCGTTTCAGCTCCCCCGGGGTGCCCTCCGCGACGAGGCGCCCGTGGTCGAGCACCGCGATCCGGTCCGCGAGCTGGTCCGCCTCCTCCAGGTACTGGGTCGTGAGGAAGATCGTCACCCCCTGGTCGGTGACCAGCCCCCGGATGATCTCCCACATCGTGCGCCGGCTCCGCGGATCCAGACCCGTCGTCGGCTCGTCCAGGAAGATCAGACGCGGGTCACCCACCAGCGTCATCGCCAGATCCAGCCGCCGCCGCATCCCGCCCGAATACGCCGACACCAGCGTGTCCCCGGCGTCGGCCAGATCGAACCGCTCCAGCAGCTCCTCCGTACGCGCCCGGCCCGCCACACGCCCCAGATGCCGCAGATCCCCCATCAGATTCAGATTCTCCCGGCCGCTCAACAACCCGTCCACCGCCGAGAACTGACCCGTCACCCCGATCACCGACCGCACACCCTCCGGATCCCGCCCCAGATCATGACCCCCCACCCGCACCCGCCCACCATCACAACCGATCAACGTCGACAGAACCTGCACCACCGTCGTCTTCCCCGCACCATTAGGACCCAGCAACGCAAACACCGAACCCTCCCCCACCTCCAGATCAACCCCATCAAGAACAACCTTCTCGCCATACGACTTACGAAGCCCGACGGCAGTGATGGCAGGCGTCGGCGCTGTGGCCGTTGTGAGTTTCTCTGTCAGTTCCTCTGTCATGGGAGCAGCGTGCGGGCCGTCGGATTCACGCCGCTTTCACCGCGGTTTCAGCCGCCGCGCGCAGAACTTACCCGGACGTAACCGATTCGCAATCGATTCCCATCTTGACCGAGACCCAACAAGTGCCCGCTCGATTACGCTCAGCTCTCATGCCCAGCGACATCGACCTCACCAACGACCGCCCCGTGTACGTCATCGGAGGCGGCCCAGGCGGTCTCGCCGTCGCCGCCGCGCTGCGCGCGCAGGGCGTGCGAGCCGTCGTACTGGAGAAGTCCGAGGCCGTCGGGGCTTCCTGGCGCGGCCACTACGACCGGCTCCATCTGCACACCACCCGCAAGCTGTCCGCGCTGCCGGGGCTGCCGATACCGCGGTCCTTCGGGCGCTGGGTCTCGCGTGCGCACATGGTCCGCTATCTGGAGAAGTACGCGGAGTTCCACGGCCTGGAGATCGTCACCCGCGTCGAGGTCACGGGCATCGAGCGTTCGGCGGACGGCGAGAGCTGGCTGCTGCACGGCACCGGTGGGCGGGAGTTGACGGGGAGCGCCGTCGTCGTCGCGACCGGCTACAACCACACGCCGAGGCTGCCGTCCTGGCCGGGCGCGGAGTCGTACGGCGGTGAACTGCTGCACGCGGGCGCGTACCGCAACCCCGGTCCGTACGAGGGCAAGGACGTCCTGGTCGTCGGCGCCGGCAACACGGGCGCCGAGATCGCGGTCGACCTGGTGGAGGGCGGCGCGGCGCGGGTGCGCCTCGCGATCCGTACCGTCCCGCACATCGTGCGCCGCTCCACCGCGGGCTGGTCGGCGCAGCGCACCGGCATTCTGGTCCGGCGGCTGCCGACGCGGCTGGTCGACCGGGCCGGCGACATCATGTGCAAGATCGCGATGCCCGACCTCACGGCCAAGGGCCTGCCGCGCCCCGACACCGGGATGTACTCGCGGGTGCGCGAGGGCGCGATCCCGGTGCAGGACGTGGGGTTGATCGCGGCGGTGCGCAAGGGCAAGGTCGAGCCGGTGGCGGCGGTCGAGTCGTTCGACGACAACAAGGTGGTGCTGGCGGACGGTTCGCGGATCTCGCCCGACGTGGTGATCGCCGCGACCGGCTACAGCCGGTCCCTGGAGGGCCTGTTGGGCCACCTCGACGTACTGGACGAGCGGGGGTGCCCGGTGGTGCGCGGCGGGCGGACGTCCGAGCGGGCGCCGGGGCTGTACTTCACGGGTTTCACGAATCCGATCAGCGGGATGCTGCGTGAGCTGGCGATGGACGCGGAGCGGATTGCGAAGGCGGTCAAGTCGCAGACGCTCAAGTCGCAAGCGGTCAAGGCGAAGGCACAGCAGGCCAAGGCGAAGACGCGGAAGGCCAAGCCGCACAAGACCAAGGCGCTCAAGTAGTCGCCGAAGTCGTCTTCTTTCAGGTCACGTTGATCGCATCCACCGCATCCGCCGGGCCGGCCTTGGTACGGCTCCGGATCAGCAGAGCCATCAGCGCCGCCGCGCACAGCGCGCCCGAGGCGTACCAGACCGCGTTGTACGAGCCGGTGAGGTCCCGCACCAGGCCGCCCGCGAACGCGACGACCCCGGCGCCGATCTGGTGCGAGGCGAGCACCCAGCCGAAGACGATGGCGCTGTCGGCGCCGTAGTACTCGCGGCACAGGGCGATCGTCGGCGGGACGGTCGCGACCCAGTCGAGGCCGTAGAAGACGATGAAGAAC
Organism: Streptomyces sp. NPDC057307; assembly: GCF_042667665.1. Taxonomy (NCBI): domain Bacteria; kingdom Bacillati; phylum Actinomycetota; class Actinomycetes; order Kitasatosporales; family Streptomycetaceae; genus Streptomyces; species Streptomyces sp. NPDC057307. Next base: position 36,152 of record NZ_JBHUZM010000011.1, read on the forward strand.
AGCATCGGCGGCCGGACGTCCGCACCGCCCTGCACGAGCAGCATCGGCAGGAAGAGCAGCGAGACGCCGCGCAGCGCGTAGTAGACGGCGAGCAGCCGGCGCGCGTCGAAGCGGTCGGTGAGCCAGCCCGAGGCGATCGTGCCGATGATGTCGAAGACACCGATCACGGCGAGGAGTGAGGCGGCGGCTGTGATCTGCATGCCGTGGTCGTGCGCGGCGGGGATGAAGTGGGTCTTGATCAGGCCGTTCGTGGAGGCGCCGCAGATCGCGAAGGTTCCGGCGAGCAGCCAGAAGGGGCCGGTGCGGGCGGCCTCGAACAGGACGGTGACCGCTCGCCGCGCGGCGCCGGTGACCGGCGGCGGCTTGGGCTTGAACTCCTCGGAGCCGTACGCGGGCAGCCCCACGTCCGCCGGGTGGTCGCGCAGCAGCAGCCAGACGAACGGGACGACGACGAGCGCGGACATCGCGACGGTGATGGAGGCGGGGCGCCAGCCGTGGTTCGCCACGAGCCAGGAGAGCAGCGGCAGGAACACCAACTGCCCCGACGCGCCCGCCGCGGTGAGGATGCCGGTGACGAGCCCGCGCCGGGCGACGAACCAGCGGTCGGTGACGGTGGCGGCGAAGGCCAGGGCCATCGAGCCGGTGCCGAGACCGACGAGGACGCCCCAGTAGAGGACCATCTGCCAGGCCGCGGTCATGACGACGGTGAGCGCGGAACCGGTGGCGATCACGGTCAGCGCGACGGCGACGACCCGGCGTATCCCGAACCGGTCCATGAGCGCGGCGGCGAACGGCGCGGTGAGCCCGTACAGCGCGAGATTGACCGAGACGGCGAACCCGATCTCGCCGCGTGACCAGTCGAACTCCTTGTTCAGCGGCTCGATGAGCAGTCCGGGCAGCGAGGCGAAGGCGGCGGCACCGATGATCGTCACGAAGGTGACGGCGGCGACGAACCAGGCCCGGTGGATACGGGGACGGCGGCGCGGGGTGGGAGCGGGGGCGGGGGCGGAGTCGGGGGTCGGGGCTTTCGCGGGACCGGCGGGAGTCTCGGCTGTCTGTGTCACGTCAAGAAGCATCGAGGGCGGGAGCACGGCGTACGAGTGGCCCGAAGGACAGCGGTCACTAGGATCGGGCCATCGGCGGCAGCCGGGGAGGCAGTGCGCCCACTCACCGGGTCTGCTCGGTGGCCGCTTCGCCCTCAGTCGCCGCACGGGCCGCCGTCCCACTCAACCCATCAGGCCCGTCCGGAGCTTGCGGACGGACCACCCGTCTCAACTCCCGTATCGGCCGCGCCGCGAACAGCGCCCCGCACACCAGCACGTTCACCACCGCCCCGCCCACCAGCACCTCGCGCATCCCGATCGCCTCCACCGCCGGACCCGCCAGCGCGCGGCCGACGGCGAGCATGATCAGGGAGCCGGCCACGTCGTACGCGTGCAGCCGGTTCAGCGCCTCCGGCGGGATCATCGTCTGGACCGTCGTGGACCACATGACCAGCCAGAACGCCAGGGCCACCCCGCCCGCGAAGAATCCGGCGGCGAGCACCGCCAGCGGGACGTCGTACGCCAGCACCAGCAGGTTCACCGCGACCGCGAACAGCGCGATCGTCCCCGCGAACAGGGGTCTGGCCGGGCGCAGTCGCAGCGCCAGCAGTCCGCCCGCCACGCTGCCCGCCCCCTGGACGGTCATCATCAGACCGAACATGGCCGAGCTGTGCCGCTCGGTGACCACGACCGCCTCCAGCGGGACCATCGGCCCGAGGACGGTGACGCCGTACACCGACCAGACCGCGATCACGCCCCACAGCCAGGACCGGGCCCGGAACTCGCGCCAGCCGCCGACCAGTTCGGTGAGCATCGAGTCGCCGCGCACCGGCCTCATGGTCGCCATCCGGACCAGGAACAGACAGATCCCGCTGATGCCGAACGTCGCCGCGTTGACCGCGAAGATCGTGCCGGGCCCGCCGAACCCGGCCAGCGCGCCCGCCGCCGCCGGACCCGCCATCGTCGCCAGGGACTCGGCGACCCGCAGCACCGCGTTGCCGCGCTGCACGTCGGGCGAGAGCACGGGCAGCATGCTGGCCACACCGGGCTGGAAGAGCGCGGCGCCGAGCCCGTTGAGGGCGCTCAGCGCGTACACGAGCCAGAGCGGCGGCGCTCCCCCGGCGAAAACGACCGCGAGGCCCACCGTGCCGAACAGCCGCATCACATCGGCGAGGACCATCATCCGGCGCGGGGTGAACCGGTCGGCCAGCACACCGCCGAAGAGCACGAACCCGGCGAAGCAGATCATCCACGCGCCGAGCGCGAAGCTGACGGACGAGGCGCCGTGTCCCGCGTCGAGCAGCCCGGCGGCGAGCGCGACGGGCACCATGCCGTCGCCGAAGCGGGCGACGGTCCTGGCAAGGAAGAAGAGGCGGAAGTTACGGTTCCAGAGAGGGGTCCCGGCCGGGGCGGGAATGTCGGGGTCCGTCGAACGCTTGGCAGTCACAGAGTCGACAGATATCAAGGACTGGTCTGGACCACCAGGGGTTTCCGTATGACGGACAGCACGGAACCCCCGCGACGGAGAGCGGGACGATGCCGGAGACACCGGGGACGAGGTCAGTGGGCAGCGCCGGACAGCCGCCGCGCCACCGCGTCGTGGTGCTCGCGCTCGACGGGGTCCTCCCGTTCGAACTGGGCATCCCCCAGCGGATCTTCGGCCGCGCCAAGAGCCCCGAGGGTGCCCCGCTGTACGACGTGATCACCTGCTCGATCCGCCCGCCGGGCCCGGTCCGTACGGACGCGGACTTCGACATCCTCGTGGAGAACGGCCCCGAAGCTCTCGCCACCGCCGACACGGTGCTGATCCCCGCCTCGTACGAACTCGGCCCGGTCTACGAGGAGGGCAGGCTCACCGACGAACTCGCCGCCGCCCTCGGCCGGCTGCGCCCCGGCGTCCGGCTGGTCTCCATCTGCACGGGCGGGTATGTGCTCGCCGCCGCCGGATTCCTCGACGGCCGGCCCGCCTCCACCCACTGGTCGTCGGCCGCGCACTTCCAGCGGACCTTCCCCCGGATCAAGGTCGACGCGGACGTGCTCTTCATCGACGACGGCGACGTCCTGACCTCGGCCGGGGTCGCCGCCGGGATCGATCTCTGTCTGCACATCGTGCGCCGCGACCACGGCACGGCGATCGCCAACGACGTCGCGCGGCGTACGGTCGTCCCGCCGCACCGGGACGGCGGCCAGGCCCAGTACATCCAACGTCCCGTCCCCGATGCCCAGTTGGCGACCACCACCACGGCCAGAGCCTGGGCGCTCGCCCGACTGCACGAGCCGATCCAGCTGCGGGACATGGCGGAACAGGAGTCGATGTCCGTACGGACGTTCACGCGCCGCTTCCGCGAGGAGGCCGGGATCAGCCCCGGACAGTGGCTGGTCCAGCAGCGGGTCGAGCGGGCCCGCCATCTGCTGGAGGCGACGGATCTCTCCGTCGACCAGATCGCGCACAACGCGGGGTTCGGTACGGCGCAGTCCATGCGCCAGCATCTTCAGGCGGCGCTCGGTGTCTCGCCGACGGTCTACCGGCGTACGTTCCGTCCGGTCCCCGGGCAGCGGACTCCCCCGGCCGAGCCGTCCGCCGACGTGGCGACGGCGACAGGCACCGCGCTCAGGGCTGCGGCCACCGCGCTCAGGACTGCGTGACGGCCTTCGACGGCTCCTCCGCCACCACCCCGGCACCGGCACCGGCCCCCGCCGCGGCGGGCCCCGCCGACCCCGACAGGTCGACCGCGTACCGTCCGAGCCCGCCGTACCGCACCGGCGCCGGTGTCGGCGGTACGTACTCCGCGCCCTCGCCCGGCTCGCTCCGGTCCACCTCGCACCAGATCCGCTTGCCCGAGCCCTCCGGCTGCCAGCCCCACCGGTCGGCGAGCCCGTCGACCAGCTCCAGGCCACGCCCGTTGGTGTCCTCGCCCTGCGCGTGACGCGGACAGGGCGGTCGCGCGCTGGTGTCGGCGACCTCGACCCGTACGGTCCCGGCCTCGGCGGCCCCCGAACCGAACAGCATCCGCAGCACGGCCGGACAGCCGGTGTGCACAACGGCGTTGGTGACGAGCTCCGAGATCAGCAGGATCAGCGTCTCCGCCAACGGCTCGTCGTCGTTCATTCCGGAGCCGATGAGCCGCGACCGCGCCCATCGCCGGGCCCGCCCGACCTCCGCCGGATCAGCCCCGACCTCCAACTGCATCTGAAGAACCTGCACCGCTCACACCATCCGAACCGGCGGGCACATCGCCTCGCGCCTCGACAAGGTCCACGACAAGGTCACAGAACGTGATTCCCTTGCGGGACAGCATGGTTGACGTACAGTCACCGCAACAAGCGCTTCGGGCATATTCCAACGCGAAGGAGTACGCGTGAGGGATACTGTGCGACGCGCTCTGCGGGGAGTCGAACAAGGACGCGTCCGGCGCCTTCGAACGGTGCTACTGGCAGGCATTCCCCGGTCCGGCGTCGCCGTACTGGCCACACCGGATCCGTCGCGCCTCACTACCACTCGCACCCGACGGAGCGTACCGGAGCCCGCCGCCGACTCCGGCCCGTGACGGGTCTCCCGTAGGACACAACCCGGTATCGACATGCGCGAGGGGCCTTTCCGTCACGCACGGTCACGCTCTCCGGACGGCTCCGGTACGGCACGCTCTCCGCCTCGTACCGCTCCCGGTTTACGGCTCCGGCGTCACGTAGTACGCGGCGAACGCCGTCAGGATCTCCTCCTCGGTGATCCGGCCGTCACCGTCCCCGTCCAGCCCCCGGGCCGCTTGCGTCGCCACGGCCGGCTCCGTGCCCAGCACGACCAGCACCCGCTCGGCCGCCGCGGGCGTCACGCCGTCGCCGTCCTCGTCCGCGATGGCGATCACCGCGTGCAGGAAGGGACGGGCGATCTCGGCGAAGCGCTTGGGGCTGTCGCGCAGCCTCTTCGCGGCGCCGGTGATGAATTCCTGGCGGGTGACCCGCTGGTCACCGTCGACGTCCGCGATGCCCGCCATGCCCTGCCAGAAGGCCTCGGCCCCGCTGTAGAGGGCCTGCCCCTTGTCGGATCGTGCGGTGACGCCGAACTCCGCGAGCAGTGCCGCTGCCGCTCCGCTGAAGTCCTCGCGGTCGATGTAGCCGTTGCCGTCCTGGTCGAAGGCGGCGAATCGGGAGGCGATCTTGCCCTCGTACTCTGCGCTGTCCATGACTGGGAGCGTACGACGCCGGGGCCCTGCCATGTGAAGGCTTCGGGTCTGTCCGACGGACACGGCCCGGCGGGACCGCCACGGTCCACCCCGGCGCGGCACGACCGGCGCATCCCGGCGCAGACCCGCACAACCCGGCGCGACTCAGGCCGAGAGGGGCTGCGCCTCCTCGTCGACGGCGTCGGAGACGTCCGAGTAGACCTCGAACAGACGGCGCACACCGAGAGCCGCGAGGACGCGGTTGACGTGCGAGCCCTCCTCCGCGCCGTGGGCGGGCAGGATGAGATGCAGTTGGCCCTGGCAGGAGCGCATCAACTTGCGGGAGGCGATCAGCACGCCGACACCGCTGGAGTCGCAGAAGAACACCTCGGACAGGTCGAGCACCAGCTCACGGCGGCCGGCGGCGACCGCGTCGTGCACATGCTGGCGGACCTCGGGCGACGTCATGAGATCCAGTTCTCCGGTGATGCGCAGCACGGTCCACAGACCGTGCTCGTCCTTGTCCACCTTGAGCGTCACGCCTGGACCTTCCCTCGAACCGACCCGGAGACCCGTTAGCGGAGTTCCGGATTCCGGACCTTCACCGGGGATCATCCTTCTTCCTCGGCGGCTGCCCTCCTGGTCTCTCATGAAACACAACGGTCATGAACCGGGGAAATTCCTTATCAGCTCGGACGGCCCCCGGGGGCGCACTTGACGCAAAGGGGCGCACTTCATTGACACTGGCCAGTACATTCGAAACGGCGGGGTCAGGCACGGAGCACCGGTAGCAGGGTCGGGTCACGGAGCAGTCACAGGGCTGGGGGTCTCATGGCAAAGGACACACCGCCCCGCTGGGACCGCAGGATGCAGCAGCGGCTCTCGCGGGGCGAGGCCGCGGCGCTCGGCGAGTTGTACGACCGCTTCGCCTCGCTCGTGCACAGCCTCGCGCACCGGGTGCTCGACGACAGCGAGGCCGCCGACCGGATAACCCGCGAGGTCTTCGGCTACGTGTGGGAGAACCCGGACGTCTTCGACCCCAAGCAGGGCTCGATGCGGTCCTGGATCGCCAAGCTCGCCCGTGTCCAGGCCGTGAACCGGCTGCGGCAGCTGGAGACGGCCGCCCGTCAGGCCAGCGGCGAGGGCAGCGCGGAGGAGCTGGAGCAGAAGATCCGCGAGGCGTCCGCCGCCGCACGCGCCGACTACATCGTCACCTCCATGCCCGCGCCCCTGCGCGCCGCGCTGGACCTGGCGTACTTCCAGCGCCGTGACTACCGGCAGACCGCCGCCGACCTCGGGGTCACCGAGGACGAGGCGCGGCGCCGGCTCCGGCTCGGCCTGCAGCTTCTCTCGTCGGCGAACACCCGGCCCCTGGAGGGCTCCTCGCCGCCCGGACACGGACGGTCGCTGTGACCGGGCCGTTCGACGGCGGCCGGAACGGCGGCCGTCGCGACCCGGACGAGCCTGACGGGGTGCGCGGTGTGCCGCGCATACCCGGCCAGCGCGCCCCCGCGGACGACCTTGAGCCGCCCGCGGCGGACGTACTGCGCCGGGCCCTCGAAGGTGCCGCGCGCGCCGCGCAGGCGGCGGAGGAGAGCCGCGAACGGGAAGTGCGGGATGAGCCGGATGACACAGATGAGCCGCACGACGCAGCTGGGCAGGACGGGGCCGACGAGGAAGCGGGACCGGGGGCGGGCAGCGTCACGGGGCGCGTCGCGGACGGAGCTGCCGCCGACGTTACCGAGGACACCACCGACAGCGTTACGGACGCGGCCCTCGCCGCGCCGCGCGAGCCGGCCCACCCGCCCGATCCGGCCGGGGAACAGCGCGTGACGCCACTCACCCCGGAGCCCGCCGGGCCGCCGCCCTCGCACTCCGTACTGAAGTCCCTGCTCGGTGCCTGGGCGCTGGCCGCGTGCTCGCCCGAGGAGACGACCCACGTCGAGAACCACCTCACCGAGTGCGCGCCGTGCGCCGACGAGGCCCTCAAACTGCGGGACGCCGTCGGCCTGTTGCAGGCCGACCGCAATCTGGATCTCCCGCCGCTGCTCCGCTCCCGCGTGCTGGAGAACTGCCTCGACCGCCGGGCCGCCCGTATCCCGGTGCCGGTGTGGGCCACCCCGTACGACGCCGAGACCGCCCGGCTCGACGCGCTGCTGCGCGACTTCGGCGACGCGGAGTGGCACGCGCCGCTCCAGCTCAAGTGGTTCGAGAAGGAGGAGCCCACCGCGCGCAGGGCAACGGTCGCGGCCGTCATCGGGCATCTCATGACCGTGGACGGACTGGTGGCCTCCGCCCTGGGGCTCGACGATCCGCTGGGCACGGCGGCGCCGCTGTCGCCGACCGACCGGACCGAGGCGTTCTGGCGTACGGCGCAGCCGCCGCCCACCCGCACGATCCACGAGCCGTGGCGCGACCAGAGCCACACGCTGATCAGAACGGTGTCGTTCGCGGGTCGTGGCGTGGCCGAACTCTCCGTCTCGTACGGCGAGTTCGCCCTGCCGTTGCGCGACGCGCTGATCGACCGGGCCTTCGAGTGCTGGATCCACGGCTGGGACATCGCGGAGGCGGTGGACTACCCGTATCCGGCGCCGAGCGGTCCGCATCTGCGCGTGATGATCGATCTGGCCGCGCAGTTGATCCCGTCCACCCTCGCGGCCCGCCGCCGCGCGGGCCTGGCCTCGCCCGCGCGTCATCTGGTCGTGCCCGGTTCGCCGGGCCGGTCGCTGCACCTGGAGGTCGAGGGCGCGGGCGGCGGCGACTGGTACATCGCGCTGGACTCACCGGCCGCGGTCGGCACGGCCGAGCGCTCGGTGGCCCAAGTGGCGCTGGACGACGTCGAGTTCTGCCAGTTGGTGGCGGGGCACATCTCACCGGAGGAGGCGGCCGCCGGTCAGGACGGCGACCGCGACGCGATCCGGGACGTGCTGTTCGCGGCGGCTTCGCTGAGCAGGCTGTAGCGGGCCGTCCGCACATGCCGTACGACGAGGTACGGCACGTGCGGACGGCCGATCGGCGGCTAGCTCACGAACAGCTCGTAGTAGCCCGTGCCGCCCGGAGCCGCGTCACAGCGGTACTTGCTGAAGCCCTCACGCACATACTGCTGACCGGCGTCGACGCAGTAGGCCCTGCTGGAGTACGAACCGATGTACACCCATGCCGCCTCGGACCGGGCACCGGCGCTGACGGACGTTCCCGGAGCCGCCGCCTGGGCGGGGGCGTTGATTCCGGTGATGGCCAGAACGGCGATTCCCACACTCACGAGTACTGCGCGCTTGCGCATCCTGATCTCCCCTGTGTTGGCAGTAAGCGGTTTCTGGTGCACGGAGATCGTGAATGACGCGACGCGCGCCCGCAAGGAGATCGCTGATACCTGTCATGCGGGGACCGCGCCGGGACCGGGCGGGGACCGACGGGGGTCCGGCGGGGGTCCGCCTGTGGTCGGCCTGTGGTCGGCCGGGTCCGGTGTCCGGCCCCGGCGGCTATCCGAAGATGACCGTGCGCCGGCCGTTGAGCAGGATGCGGTGCTCGGCGTGCCACTTCACCGCGCGCGCGAGGGCCTGGCACTCCACGTCGCGGCCGATCGCCACGAGCTGCTCCGGAGTGACCTCGTGGCCGACGCGCTCGACCTCCTGCTCGATGATCGGGCCCTCGTCGAGGGCGGCCGTCACATAGTGGGCGGTGGCGCCGATCAGCTTCACGCCCCGGGCGTGCGCCTGGTGGTAGGGCTTCGCGCCCTTGAAGCTCGGCAGGAAGGAGTGGTGGATGTTTATGATCCGGCCGTTCAGCTGCTTGCACAGGTCGTCGGAGATGACCTGCATGTAGCGGGCCAGCACGACCAGTTCGACGTCCTCGGCGCGTACCAGCTCCAGCAGCTCGGCCTCGGCCGCGTCCTTGGTGTCCTTGGTGACGGGGATGTGGTGGAAGGGGATGTCGTACGAGGCGACCAGCTCGGCGAAGTCCGTGTGGTTGGAGACGACGGCGGCGACGTCCACGGGGAGGGCGCCCGTACGCGACCGGAAAAGCAGGTCGTTCAGGCAGTGGCCGAACTTGCTGACCATCAGGACGACCCGCATCCGCTCCCCGGCCTGGTGGAGCTGCCAGTCCATCCGGAAGGAGTCCCCCACCGCGGCGAAGCTCGCGCGCAGCTTCTCCAGGTTCACCCGCTCCTCGGCGGAGAAGTGGACCCGCATGAAGAAGAGACCGGTGTCGCGGTCGCCGAACTGCTGGCTGTCCTCGATGTTGCACCCGGTCATGAAGAGAAAGCTGGACACGGCGTGCACGATGCCCTGTTTGTCCGGGCAGGACAGCGTCAGGACGTACTGGTCGGACAGGGCGGGCCGGTCGGCCTGGGCGGCGGGCTGCTGCGGGGCACTCATGACCCCAGAGGATCCCACACGGGGCTCGGGGCGGCACGGCGTACCGTCGAGAAGGACGGCACCCTCAGACGCGCCACGTAACGCACATCACGCCGACCGCGTCAGGATCCGCAGCACGTCCAGCGAGCGCGGCACCGTGTCCGGGTCCTCGCCGTCGTTGACGGCCAGCCTGACGTGCGCCTCGCGCGCCGCCCGTACCGCCTCCGGCCAGCCGTGATGCTCCAGATACACCGAGATCGGGGCGTCCGGCCCCACCTGGTGCATGATCCGCAGCACCCGCAGGACGGCGACGTCGACCAGCGCGGCCTCGCCGGAGTCGCGGAAGATCGTCCCGACGTATTTCTCGGCCGACCAGTTGTCCAGCCAGGTGTCCTCGACCAGCCGGTACACGGCGTCGGTGACGTCGCCGTACCCCTCGCGGCCGGCCAGCCAGTACTCCTGGTGGAAGACGGGATCGGAAAGCATGTGCAGCGCCGAGCGCACATTGCTGCGCCAGCGCCACCAGGGAATGTCATTGAGCGGCATGTCGCCCATGGTGGAGGAGCGACGGCCGCGACGGGAAGAGTTCTCCGAACCTTGCTGCACAGCAGTCGATCGTACGGTCCTCCGGAAGGCGATCACCTGGCCCCCCGTAATTCACCTCGTTGTCATGTCTGGTTGAACAAGCCCCACCTGGCAGTTACCCCCGGGCCGGAAGTGTGCGGACACATGACCGGTAGGCAGCAGCGCTCCTCCTCACCCCGCCCCTTCCGCCGGAATCAGGCGGTCCGCGTCTTGTGCACAGCGGCGGCCGGAGCGTCGCTGGTCACCGGGTGTGGCGTGCTCCCTGGCGACCCGGGGGGCTCCAGGGAGCCCGTCACGGTCATGACGTGGGCGCCCGAGGGCACCTCCGCGACGAACATGCCGGGGATGCCGGCCATGGCCAAGGCGTTCGCCCGGTGGGTCAACGCGGCGGGCGGTATCGACGGCCACGAGCTGCGTGTGCTGACCTGCAACGAGCGCAACACCTCGGCGGGCGCGGCCGACTGCGCGCGGCTGGCCGCCGAGAAGGACGTCACGGCCGTCGTCGGCTCGTACAGCCAGCACGGCAACGCCTTCATGGCGCCGCTGGAGGCGGCCGGGATCCCGTATCTCGGGGGCTACGGCATAACCGAGCGGGAGTTCTCCAGCTTCGTCTCGTACCCGGTCAACGGCGGCCAGGCGTCGCTCCTGGCCGGCAACGGCATGCAGCTGGGCGGGGAGTGCGGCCCGGTATCCATCGTGCGGCCCGACACGATCACCGGTGACGTGATGCCGGAACTGCTCAACTCCGGCCTCAACAAAGGCAAGAGCGAGGGCGACGACGGGAAGGCGACGGACATCCGCGCCGCCGAGGACGCCACCGACTACACCGACTCGGCGGAGAGGGCCCGCGAGAACGCGGCCACCGCCGACGACGGCTGCGTCACGGCGGTGCTCGGCGACCGTACGGAAACGTTCTTCGACTCCTACCGCCGACTCCCCGACACCAGCCGGCCCGTCCGCATCTCCTCGGTGCTCGGCAGCGTCGGCCAGCCCCTGGTGGACCGGACGGGCGGCTCGAAGGGCCTCTTCGAGGGCGCGTACGTCACCGGCTGGTACCCGCAGGCGAAGGATCCGGCGTGGCGGCCGATGCGGGACGTGATCCAGAAGCACGCGTTCGGCGACGACAGCATCGACGCGGCGGACCCCGGCGTGCAGACGACCTGGATCGCGTACACCGCGCTCAAGTCGGTCGTCGAGTCGATCGACCGGGACACGATCTCCTCGGCCACGTTCTCGCACGCGCTGGACAAGGGCGCGAAGGTCGAGACGGGCGGCCTCACCCCCACGCTCCGCTGGCGCTACGAGGACATGCTCGGCTCCCCCGGCTACCCGCGCATCGTGAACAGCGAGGTGACGTTCCAGGTGGTACGCGACGGCGAACTGGTCTCCCAGAAGGCCGGCTTCGTGGACGTACGCGGCACCCTGAGCGACGCGGGGCGCAGCGCGTAGCGGGCACGTTAGTCTCCGGGAATGGTTGATTCCCCCCTCGGCGCCGGCGCCGGTCCCATCGCGCCAACTGCCCCTTTCCGGCTGATCGTTACTGGTGGCGGCACCGGTGGGCACACGTATCCGGCGCTCACGGCGTTGCGGGCCCTGCGGGCTCGGCTCGCCCCGCTCGGCAGGTCGGTCGATGTGCTGTGGGTCGGGACGGCCACCGGGCTGGAGGCCCGGGTCGCGGCTTCGGAGGGCATCGCTTTCGCCGAGGTCGCGACGGGGAAGATCCGTCGCTCGAAGAACCCGCTGAAGCTGGTGTCACCGGCCAATGCGAAGGACATGACGAACGTGCCGCGCGGTGTCGGCCAGGCGCGGAGGATCGTCTCCGACTTCCGGCCGGACGTGGTGCTCGCCACGGGCGGTTACGTGGCCGTGCCCGTCGGGCTGGCCGCGAAGTTGTGCCGTCGGCCGCTCGTGGTGCATGAGCAGACCGTCCGGCTGGGGCTCGCGAACAAGGCTCTGGCGCGGGCCGCGGCGATCGTCGCGGTGTCGTCGGAGTCCACGCTCCCGCTGCTGCCGGAGGCCGCCCGCGCCCGCGCCGTGGTGACCGGCAATCCGGTACGCCCCGAGGTGCTGGCAGGGCAGCCGGACAAGGCCGTCCAGGCCCTGTCGCTGACGGGCTTCGACCGGTCGTTGCCGACGGTGTACGTGACCGGCGGCGCGCAGGGCTCCGCGCAGATCAACGGGACCGTCGGCGGAATCCTGCCGTGGCTGCTGGGGCACGCGAACGTCATCCACCAGTGCGGTGAGGCGAACGTGGCGACCATGCGGCAGACGGCGGCCACACTGCCCGCCGAACTGGCGGGCCGCTACCACCTGACCGGGTTCGTGGGCGGCGAACTGCCGGACGTGCTCGCCTTGGCCGATGTCGTGGTCTCCCGCAGCGGCGCCGGAACGATCGCCGAGCTGACCGCGCTGGGCAAGGCCGGGGTGTTCATCCCCCTGGCGTCGTCGGCGGGCAACGAACAGGCCCACAACGCACGCCACTTGCAGGACGCCGGCGCCGCCGTCGCCCTCCTGGGCGAGGTGTCGCCGACGGCCTTGCAGGCTGCCGTCGGTCCGCTGCTGCACGACCGTGCCCGCCGCGAGACGATCGCCGACCGGGCCCGCGCCCACGGCCGCCCGGACGCGGCGGACCGCCTGGTCGACGCGGTGCTGTCGGCGGCGGGTCAGCCGTCCGGTCGCTGAAGGCACCACCGGGCCGACCGGTGTTCGTCGTCGGCCCGGTGGGCACGGGTCACTTCAGGTGGTGGGTGAGGAATTGGGACGCGGCGGCGCCCGCGGACTGGGGGACGGCCGTGTGGCCGCCGAGGTGGGCGTGGAGGGACTTTTCCTTGGAGTTGAAGGCGTCGAACAGGTTGAGGGACGCTTGGCGGTCGTTGCCCTCGTCGTCCCACTGCAGCAGGACGTGCAGTGGGATGGTGACCTGGCGGGCCTCGTCGAACGTCGCGCGGGGGATGAGACTTCCGGCGAACAGGACCGCCGCCGAGATGCGGGGTTCGACCGCCGCCAGGCGGGTGCCGATGGCGATCACTCCGCCCGAGTAGCCGACCGGGCCGCCGATCCCGGGCAGGGCGAGGAGCGCGTCCAGGGCGGCCTGCCATTCCGGGACCGCCTGGTCGGCCAGGGGGAGGACGAGGGCGTCGACGGTCTCGTCGCTGACCGGCTCGCCCGCCTCCAGCGCCCGGCGCAGGTCGGCGCGGGCCCGGTCGACGGCGGGCAGGCGGGGGCGGTCGCCGCTTCCGGGGAGTTCGATGGTGGCCGCGGCGAAGCCCTCCGCCGCGGAGTGCCGGGCGCGGGCCGCCAGTCGGGGGTACATCTTGCGCAGGCCCAGGGGAGGGTGGCCGAGCAGGATCAGGGGTGCGGGTGCGGCGGCGGGTTCGGGCGTCCAGAGGATGCCGGGGATCTCGCCGAGGGTGAATTCGCGTTCGAGGACGCCGTCGTCGAGGCGCTGCTCGGAAGTGAAACGCATGGTCGTGCCTTTCGGGAGTGCGCTGGAACGGCGCTCCCGGACGACCTGTCTACCGTCCGACCGTGACCCCGGAGGGGAGCACCCATGTCGATACTGCGTTCACGGGTACCACCTCCTCGTTCTCTCGCACGGCCTCCGGGAAGTTAGCAGGGGGTGCCGTGGTCCGCCAACGGGTTTTCGCGGGTCCAGTGGTCGAAGTCCGTCGGGGTCACATTGCCGCCGCACAGAATGGTCGCGACGGTCCTGCCGTCGAACCGGCCGGCGGACTCCAGGATCGAGGCGACTCCCAGCGCCGCCGCCGGTTCCACCACCAGGCCCGCGTGGACGTGGATGAGGCGCATCGCCTCGATGATGCCGGCCTCGGTCACCAGGACCGCGTCGTCCGCGACCGACGAGAGGTCGTCCAGCACTTCCGGGAGGACGTACCGGCCCGCGACTCCGTCGGCGATGGTGTCCGGGGCGCCGACCTCGACCGGCCGGCCCGCTCGCAGGGCGAGCGTCATCGCCGGGGCGTTCTCGGGCTGGACGCAGATGGTCTCGGTGCCCCCGCGCAGGCTCCGCAGCGCGAAGCCCACTCCGGACGCCAGCGCGCCGGCGCCCAACGAGACCACCACCGCGTCGAGTTCACCCGGCAGTTCCGACAGCTCGACGCCGATCGTCGCCGCTCCCTCGCACGTGCCGATGTCCTTGCTGTCCTCGACCAGGAACGCGCCGGCCTCGGTGGCGATGCGTTCGGCCGTTTCGAGGGCCTCCTCGATCTCGCCGTCGACCAGGACCACGTCGGCGCCGAGCGTTCTCATACGCGCGATCTTCAGCGGGTTGGCCGCCGACGACGCGACGACCGTGACCCCGATCCCCCGCGACCGGCCGCCGAGGGCGAGCGCCTGGCCGAGGTTCCCCGCGCTCGCGCAGACGACGGCGTCCGCCGTCCCGCTCTCCTGAAGGCGGTCGAGTACGGTCTCGGTGCCACGGCCCTTGAACGAGCGGACGGGGTTCAGGGTCTCCACCTTCAGGACGAGGCGGCAGCCCAACGCCTCGCCCAGTGGCCCGCATTCGTACTGCGGTGTGTCCCGGAACACCGGGTCGAGCCGGCTGTGCGCGACAAGGATCCTCGCGAGGTCCAACCGCACCGCGAACCTCCCTCACAGCTCCGTCGGGGCGCGCTCCGTCAGGCCGTACTTGGACGCGATGCCGTTCCAGAGGTCCGACGCCTTCCGCTTGGCCGCCGTCGCCTCGCCGCTCGCGCGGTTGCCCTCCTGGGCCGCCTTCGTCGTACGGGCCTTGCCGTCCTTGCAGCCCTTCTTCGTCTTCGCCTCGCCCGCCCACGTCGCGTAGTGGTCGTCCGCCGACGCGGAAGCCTGCCACGCCTTGGTCAGCGAGGAGGAGAGCTGACCGTGCTGCGGCAGCTTGTCGAGGCTGAGTTCCTTGAGCCGGGAGACCAGGTCGCGTCGCTGGTCGGCCGCGCCCTGGAGGTCGCCGACCGCCTTGTCCAGGTTCTGGCAGGTCTTGATGGACTCGACCGCGCTGATCACGGCCGCCCGGCTGTCGTTGCTCTCGGCGAGGAGCTTGTCCAGCTCCTCGGCCTGGGGCTTGGCGGGGTCGGCCGCGTTCTCGTCGCCGCCCGGGCCCGAGGGTGAACTCTCCGACGACACCGTCTGGTTGTTGTCCTGCTTCTTGCTGTCGTCGCCGCTCATCAGCCAGCCCGCGCCGAGGCCGAGGACGGCGCAGCCGACCACGACGGCGGCGATCAGCGGGAGCGGTGAGGACTTGCGGCGCCCGGCGGCCCGGCCCTGCGGACCGGAGGGCTCCTGCGGGCCATGCGGTTGCGCGTACGGCGACGGGGACGGCTGCTGCTGTTGCTGCTGCGCGTACGGCGGCTGGGCGCCCCGGCCCCTGCCCCGCACCGGACCGGGACCCGGACCGGCGCCCGCGCCGGCGTCGAAGTGCGGCATCTGCTGTGTCTCGTCCGGCGCCGTCGGCCCGCCGGGGGCCTCCGTACGGAAGAGGCTGTCGAACTCGGCGGGCGGCTGGCGCTCTCCGGGGGCGCCGGGCCTGATGCCGTACGGAGCGCCGGGGGGCGCGGCCGGGATGTCGCCCGGTCCCGTCGCCGGGACGGGCGCGATGAACTGCGTGGCGTCCGCGTCCGAGGTGCCCTGCGCGGGCGCGGGCGGCTGGGCGGCGCCGAGGTACTGGGTGGAGTCGCCGGGGCGCTCGGGCGGCAGCCCGCCGGGGTTCTGGCCCTGCTGGTACTGCGGCGGCACCGGCGGTATGAACTGCGTGGCGTCGGCGGACCCGGCGGCGGGCACCGGCGGCAGATACTGCGTCGCGTCCGCGCTGCCGCCCGGAGGCGGAGTCGGCGCCTCGGCGGGCAGCGGCTGCGCGCCGTACGTGCCACCCTGCGGCGCCCCGTACTGCTGCTGGGGCCCCGGCTGGGCAGGCGGCAGCGGCTGCGGTTGTGGCTGCGGCGGCTGCTGCTGGTACGGCTGTTGGTACGGCTGCTGCTGAGGGTCCTGGTACTGCTGCTGGGGCTGCTGACCCTGCTGGGGCTGTTGCGGGTAGCCGTACCCGCCGCCACCCCCGCCGCCGTACGCTCCCGGCTGCTGGTACGTCCCGTACGCACCTGGGTCCTGCTGAGGCGGCTCCGGCTCGGCCTGCGGCTGTGGCGCCCCCGGACCCCAGGGCTGCCCCCACGGCTGTCCGCCCGCCGGGGCGGCCTGGTCGGCCGGGACCGGCGCCTGGGCGCCGGGCATCAAGGGGGGACCGCCGTCGGCGGGCAGCACGATGCCTTCGTGCGCGGGCCGAGCGGCAGGCGACTGCGGCTCGTCCCTTTGTCCGCTTTGCGTCACCGGGACTCCTAGTGTGGACCTACGGAATCGTCAGTTCACGCTACCGGGTGAATCGGCGGGCCTGCTACGCGCCTGGAACCAGTCACCACCGGCCTGTTCAAGACACCCGCCGAAGGCGCCCGCCACCCGGACCGGCCGCACCGCGCCGTAACGGCCCCCTACCGGCCGCCCCACCAGCCGCCGCGTCACCGTCGTGCGGTGGCCGTCCGACCACCGCACAACGCCGCCACCCCCGCCGTACTGCCCTGCTCCCGGCGGAAGTTGTAGCAAAGCCGTGTCACGCCGCCTGGATCTCCAGCCGGGCGCTGAACTCCCGCACGGCGGGCTCCGTGCCGTACGGCTCCAACCGCTGCTGGAGATCGTCCAGATACTCCGCCCCCCTGCTGGAGCGCAGCGAGCCGAGCAGCTCCGCCGCCCGCGTGCCCGTACGGCACGCCTCTTCCACCTCACGTAGCTGGAGCTGCGACGTGGCCAGCAGGACCAGGCCGATCGCCCGCCGTCTCGCCCGGGTCTCCGGGTGGGCCGCCAGCGAGTCGGACGCGTGGCGCGCGGCCGCCTCGGGCTGCCCCAGATCGCGGTAGCAGTGGGCCAACTCGTCGGACAGATAGCCGTGGTCGAAGTGCGCGATCCACACCGGGTCGTCGTCGGTCTCCGGATCCGCGTGCTCCAGCGCGGTGAGCGCCCGACCCGCGACCGCGTGGCACTCGCTCGCGTCCCCCAGCAGCGCGTGCCCCCGCGCCTCGGCGGCCAGGAACATGGCCTGCGCCCTCGGAGTGACGTGCCCGCGCGCGCCTTCCTGGGCGGCCCGCGCCAACTGGGCGATCTCGCGCGGATTCCCGAGCTGGGCCGCGAGATGGCTCATGGAGGCGGCCAGCACATAGCCGCCGTATCCCCGGTCCCCCGCGGCCTGGGCGAGCCGCAGCGCCTGGATGTAATACCGCTGGGCGAGGCCCGGCTGGCCGGTGTCCACCGCCATGTACCCGGCCAGCTCGGTGAGTCGGGCGACGGCGGCGAAGAGTCTGCGGCCGACCGCTTCCCTGTACGACCCCGAGAGCAGGCCCGACACCACGCTGTTCAGATAGTGCACGACGACCGGCCGGACATGGCCGCTGCCGAAGCGGTGGTCCAGATCCACCAGCGCGGCCGTCATGGCGGCGACCGCCGCGACGTCCGAATCGCCCACGCGCGCGCCGGTGTTGCGTGCCACCGACGCGTCGGCGCCCGTGATCAGCCAGTCCCTGCTCGGCTCGACGAGCGCCGACGACGCCACCGCCGATCCGGACAGGAAGTCACGCCGGCCCACATCGCTGCGCCACAACTCGCAGACCTGCTCGATCGCGCCGATGACCGTCGGCGAGAACTGGAGGCCGATGCCCGAGGCCAGATTCTTGCCGTTGGCCATTCCCAGCTCGTCGATGGTGACCGTACGCCCCAGCTTGCGGCCCAGCGCCTCGGCGATGATCCCCGGGGCCCGGCCGCGCGGTTGCTGTCCGCGCAGCCAACGCGCCACGGATGTCTTGTCGTAACGGAGGTCGAGACCGCGCTCGGTCCCCACCATGTTGACCCGGCGGGCGAGGCCGGCGTTGGAACAGCCGGCCTCCTGGATGAGTGTCTGCAGCCGTTCGTTCGGCTGACGGGCGACGAGAGGCCTGGCTGCCAATTGGATAACCCCCTGTGCCGCAGTGATCGATGGAGTGATCACTGCCCGGCGGAAACGCAGTAAATGCGTGCGATGGTCGAAATCAGCAATCTTCGGTAACTTTCGGGAAACGCCGTCCGCTTGGCATCGAGGTGTGTGACTCGCCTCACGCTCCCTGTTGGCAACCCCCGGTCACCGGTTGTGGTTACCCATCCACGCGCCGCAACTTCGCACGCGCCCCCGCCCATGCATCCGTGCGCCCCATGTGCGGGACCGGCGCTCCGTCGCAACGGTGCGTGACGCCCGTAACCCAAGGTGCGGGCGGGAGTTGTGTTCTTCGTGGACAAGACCATCGGAGTGACGGGCGTCACGGACGCCGCGCAGATCCCCAAGCAGCGGGGCGACCTGCTGCTGGACAGCGCCGTGCGGTACGCGGAGGAGCGGCACTGGGACGTGTTCCCCGGCACCTGGCTGGAGGTGGTGGACGGCAAGGAGCGGTGCTCGTGCGACCGCGCCGACTGCCCGGCCCCCGGAGCGCATCCCACCCGGCCGGACTGGGCGTCGCAGGCGACGGGCAGCGGGGTCGCCGCCCGCAGGCTGTGGTCGAAGCAGCCCCGCGCGTCGATCCTGCTGCCGACGGGGCGCACGTTCGACGCCCTGGACGTGCCGGAGTCGGCCGGGTTCCTGGCGCTCGCGCGCATGGAGCGGATGCAGATGACGCTCGGCCCCGTCACCTGCGCCCCCGACCGCCGGATGATCTTCTTCGTCCTGGCGGGCGGCTCGCTGAAGGTGGAGGACCTCGTAAGGAAGTTGGGCTGGTCCGCGTCGGCGATCGACCTGCTGGTGCATGGCGAGGCGCACTACGTGGCGGCCCCGCCCACGCGTGTCGGCGGCTTCGGCGCCGTGCAGTGGGCCCGGCGGCCGACTCCGGCCAACCGCTGGCTGCCGGACGTCGAGGAGCTGATCAGCCCGCTGGCGTACGCGTGCGGGCGTGACGCGGCGGCGGCGCGGGCACAGCGACCCTGAGGACCTCGCGGACGGCGGTCTTATGGTGGGTCCTCTCGACACCTCGAAAAGGATCACCGAAGGGCAGTGCGGCATGCCGGATGACGTACCGGAGCGAGCGGCGGAGCAGACGGAACAGGCGGAGCACCGGACGGTGCCTGACACGACGGGCGCGGCGGGCGGGCCAGGCGCGGCGGACGCGGCGGGCGGGCCAGGCGCGGCGGACGCGGCGGGCGCGGCGGGCGGGGCGAGAGATGCGCGTACGGCCGCTGCGCCGCCCGCCGTCCGCGTGGAGGGGCTGTGGAAGCGCTTCGGCGACCAGGTCGCCGTCGCCGGGATCGATCTCGATCTGCCCGCGGGCCAGTTCGTCGGTCTCGTCGGCCCCAACGGCGCGGGCAAGACCACCACGCTCTCCATGGTGACCGGCCTGCTGCGGCCGGACATGGGCCGCGTCAAGGTCGCCGGGCACGACGTCTGGGGCGACCCGGTCGCGGTCAAGGCCAGGATCGGCGTACTGCCCGAGGGACTGCGCCTCTTCGAGCGGCTGTCCGGACGCGAACTCCTCGGATACACCGGCCGGCTGCGGGGGCTGCCCGGCGCCGAGGTCGACAAGCGCGCCACGCAGCTCCTCGACGTACTGGACCTGGCGGGCGCGCAGCACAAGCTCGTCGTGGACTACTCGACCGGTATGCGCAAGAAGATCGGCCTGGCGGCGGCGCTGCTGCACAACCCCGAAGTCCTCTTCCTGGACGAGCCGTTCGAGGGCGTCGACCCGGTGTCGGCGCAGACGATCCGCGGCGTCCTGGAGCGCTACACCGAGTCCGGCGCGACCGTCGTCTTCTCCAGCCATGTGATGGAGCTGGTCGAGTCGTTGTGCGACTGGGTCGCGGTGATGGCCGCGGGCCGGATCCGCGCGCAGGGGACGCTCGCGGAGGTACGGGGCGACGCGCCGTCGCTCCAGAGCGCGTTCCTCGAACTGGTCGGCGCGCAGGGCCGCGACACCGGTGAGTCCCTGGACTGGCTGGGCGGCGCCCGATGAGCGCGACGGCCGGCAGCGTGGGCCTCTCCGAAACCGCGACGGGCTCCGCGGGTCCCGCCGGTCCCGCCGGGCCCGTCGGTTCGGGCACGACGCCCGTCGTCACCCTCGGCACCCGCGACCTCGCGCCCGTCTTCGTACGGCTGAAGCTGTCGCTGCTGCGCAACGGACTGCGGCAGTCGTCGGGCCGTACGGTCGTGTACGTCGTCTCCGTCGTCCTCGCCCTGCTGATCGCGGCCGGCCAGCTCCTGGGCCTGATCCTGCTGCGCGGGAACGACGGCGCGACCACCCTCGTCGTCGTGCTGACCGCGCTCGTGGCCCTCGGCTGGGCGATGCTGCCGCTGTTCTTCGCCAGCGGCGACGAGACGCTCGACCCGAGCCGGCTCGTGATGCTGCCGCTGCGGCCCCAGGCGCTGATCGGCGCGCTGCTCGCCGCGTCCGTGGTCGGTATCGGGCCGCTGTTCACACTCTGCCTGGTGCTGGGCTCCGCGATCGCCGTCGCGCACGGCGCCGCGGCGGTCGTGGTGTCGGTGGTCGTCGTACCGCTGGCCCTGCTGGTGTGCGTGGCGCTGTCGCGCGCCGTCGCCGCCGCGAACATCCGGCTGCTGACCTCGCGCAAGGGCCGGGACCTGGCCGTGCTGAGCGGTCTGGTGATCGCCGTCGGCATCCAGTTCATCAACTTCGGTATCCAGCGGCTCAACGAGGCGGGCGGGCTCTCGGCGCTCGACCCGGTGGCGGACGTCGTACGGTGGCTGCCGCCCGCGTCGGCGATCGGCGCGGTGGACTCGGTGAGCGACGGCGCGTACGGGCCGGCGGCCGGGCAACTGCTGCTGTCGCTGGCCGCGTTGGCCGGGCTCCTGTACTGGTGGCAGCGGTCGCTCGTGAAGCTGATGACCGCCCCGGACGGCTCGACGATCGACGCGTCGGCGGGTCCGTCCGGTCCGGAGCGCAAGGAGTCGGCGTCCGGGCTCGGCAGGCTGCTGCCCGAGGGGCGCACGGGCGCGGCGATGGAGCGCAGCCTGCGGTACGTGTGGCGCGACCCCAAGACGAAGGCGGCGTGGGTCACCTCGCTGGCGATCGGACTGATCGTGCCGCTGGTGAACGCCCTTCAGGGCAACGGCTCGATCTATCTCGCGTGCTTCGCGGCGGGGATGCTCGGGATCCAGATGTACAACCAGTTCGGGCAGGACACCTCCGCGTTCTGGATGGTGGCCCTGACGATCTCCTCCACGCGTGACGCGTATCTGGAACTGCGCGCGCGGGCCTTCGCCCTGCTGGTGATCACGCTGCCGTACTCGGCACTGGTGACGATCCTGACGGCCGCGCTGCTGGGCGACTGGCGGGCGCTGCCGGAAGCGCTCGGGCTGTCGTTCGCGCTGCTCGGCGCGATGATGGCGACGGGCGCGGTGGCCTCGGCCCGCTTCCCGTACTCGATCCCGCAGGACAGCGCGTACAAGAACGTCGCTCCCGGCCAGGCCGGGCTCGCCTGGATCTCCATCCTCGGCGGCATGCTCGGCGGCGCCCTGCTGTGCGCGCCGGTGATCGGCCTGACGATCGGCCTGCACGTATCGGGCGCGGACGGCTGGACGTGGCTCCTGCTGCCGGCGGGCACGGCGTACGGCGCGCTGATCGCGTGGGCGGGGGTCCGGCTGGCGGCGCCGCAGACGGCGTCCAGGCTGCCGGAGATCCTGACGGCGGTGAGCAAGGGCTGAGGCGGGGCGGCCGGGTGGTCAGTTGAGCGAGGGGGCCGAGGTCGGGCCGCCGGGCGGTCGGTTGAGCAAGGACCGAAGCCGCACCGCTGGCCGGTCAGTTGAGCAAAGACCGAAGCCAGGCCGCCGGGCGGTCAGTTGAGCACGCGCAGCACGAGCCGCCGGCCGGTCAGTTGAGCACGCGCAGCACGAGCCGGGTCACTGCGGCGAACCCCCGCGCGATCCATCCGAACACGCCCAGCTCGGCTGCCAGTTCGCCGGCGTCGGTCGCGGTTTCGGCCCGGTCGGCGGCCCCGCTACGGCACCGCTGACACCTCCGTGGCCACCGCCGCCGCTGCCTCCCGCACTTCCTGCACGTCCTCATGAGCCCCATTCTCACATCGCCCTTCCCGCGTCCCCCTCCCCCGGAGGTCCATGAACCGGCGACGGCTCGCGGGGCCGCCAGGCGGTCCTGCGCGGGGAGTTGCCGCCGTTCGCGAACGGTAGGGACCGCGTCACCGGCCGCCGGAGTCCCACGCGCCGGGCGTGACTTCGCGGGCACGACTCGGGTCGTGCCCGCGAAGTCGCGTCGTCCGCCCGCGGGGCGGGGCATCGGCATCGCGACGCGGAGGGTCGGCCCGTACCGCACCTACTCGGCTGGCTCCGGCAACGGGGGCATCTCCCCCACCCGAAGAGCTACGGGTGGACAGGTGCCGTTCAGCGGGGCTTTCCGGACACGGCCTGGCGGGTGCCTGGCGGGTGTCTTGTCGATCAGGCCGGATCGGGGAGCGCCCGCCGCGGCAGCGGCTGATGTCACGTTGGTGCGTGCGATCGCAAGGCGGAGGGGAGAGGCATGGTGGGAGCCGTGCCTCCCCGACTCCACCGACAACGCAGGGGGCACCTCCCGTGCCCCCTCGGGGGCACGGGAGAGAGCGCGCGTGCCAGGGACCACGAGCCCGGCAAGACACCCCCAGGCCCGCCCGCCCCCCTCACGCCGCGTGCAGCGCCAGCGTCGGGGAGAGGCGGGAGGCGCGGACCGCCGGGTAGAGGCCCGCGATCGTGCCGATCGCCAGCGTCGCGGCGAAGCCGCCCGCCATCGCCCACGGCGGTACCACCCAGGGCAGCCCGCCGGACCGGGCGTACACGCCCGTCGCCGCCGCGCCCAGTGCGACGCCGGACAGCCCGCCCAGGCCGGACAGCATCAGGGACTCCGTGACGAACTGGATCCGGATCTGGCCCCGGGTGGCGCCGAGTGAGCGGCGGAGGCCGATCTCGTAGCGCCGTTCCAGCACTGAGATGATCATGGTGTTGGCGACCCCGACCCCGCCGACGAGCAGTGCGATGCCGCCGAGCCCGAGCAGCAGGCTGCTGAACGCCCCCTCGGTCGCCGCCTTCGCCCGGAGCGCCGACGACGGGTCGGTGACCTTGACGTTCTGCGGGTTCCGGGGGTCGACGGTCGCCGCCATGACCTTGCGTACGGCGGAGACGGACGCGTCCGTCGAGCGCTCGTACACCGACGTCGGGTGTCCGTCGAAGTCCAGCAGCCGCTTGGCGCCCTCCCAGCCGATCAGCGCGGACCGCTCGATCTCCGGGGCCAGCCGCAGGGGGGCGAGGATGCCGACGACCGTGAAGTACCGGTCGCCGATCCACACCTGCCGGCCGGGCTCCGTGATGCCGAGGCGCCGGGCGGAGACGTTGCCGAGGACGACCGACGGGTAGCGGCCGGTCGCGTTGTTGAGCCAGCTGCCGCTGCCGACCTCGCCGCGCAGTACCTTCAGCAGGTCCTCGGTGGTGGCCTTGACCGCGATCCCGGCGGTGTCGCCCTCGTCGATCTTCTCGTTACGGCGTACGGAGGCGTCCAGGTCCCCGGTCGCGCCCACGTCCTGTACGCCGTCGATCCGGCCGACCATCCCGACCGACTCCTCGGGCAGCTTCACGTCCTCGCCCGTGAACATCGACTCACCGGGCGAGGCCACCAGCAGGTTGGTGCCCAACTTGTCCAGTTCGCGCAGTAGTTGGGCCTGGCTGGAGGCGGAGATGCCGACCACCGCGACCATGGTGGCGATGCCGATCGCGATGCCCAGCGCGGACAGCACGACCCGCATCGGGCGGCTGCGCAGCCCCGCGGAGCCGACGTGCAGTACGTCCCGAGGACCGAGCCGGGCCGCCGTCAGCCGCCGAGCACGGGCCCGCGTCGGCGCCGTCACAGGCCCGCCGCCGAAGCCGAACCGGCAACCGCACCCGCACCCGCGCCCGCGCCCGCGCCGTTGCGGATGTCCGCCACCACCCCGCCGTCCCGCATACGCACCTCCCGCGGCAGCCGCCCCGCGATCTCCGTGTCGTGCGTGATGACCGCGATGGTGGCGCCCTCCTGGTTGAGACCGTGCAGCAGTTCCATGACCGCCGCGCCGGACGCCGAGTCCAGCGCGCCGGTCGGTTCGTCGGCCAGCAGCAGGGCCGGCTCGCCGACCACCGCCCGTGCGATGGCGACCCGTTGTTTCTGCCCGCCGGAGAGTTCGTGCGGCCGGTGGTCGAGCCGGTCGGCGAGCCCGACCCGCTCCAGCGCGGCCGCGGCCCGGCGGCGGCGTACGGGGCGCGGCAGGCCGGAGTAGAGCAGGCCCTCCGCGACGTTGTCCCGGGCGCTGACGCCCGGCACCAGGTGGAACGCCTGGAAGACGAAGCCGACGTGCTGCGCGCGCAGGGCGGAGAGTCGGCGGTCGGTGAGCGCCGCCACGTCGTGCCCCGCGATACGCACCGAACCGGCGGTCGGCCGGTCCAGCGTGCCGATGATGTGCAGCAGGGTGGACTTGCCGGAGCCGGACGGGCCGACGATGCCGAGGAGTTCGCCCTCCTCGACCGTGAGGTCCACCCCGCGCAGGGCGGTCACCCCGCCCGGATACTCCTTGGTGACCCCGGTGAGAGCGACGACCGTACTCACAGCGACGGCACCCCGACCTTCATGCCCTCGCGGAGCCCGCCGCCGGAGACCTCGACCCGGCCTTCGGCGAACATGCCCAGTTCCACCTTCACGTCGCGCGCGGTCCCCTTCTCCACGACCTGGAGACCGAAGCCGCCGCCGGGCAGGGCGAGCAGCGCGTTCACCGGGACGGTGAGGACGTTCTTACGTGTCTCGCCGGTCAGATTGACGGTGACCGGGGACTGGTCGAAGCCGCCGACCTGTTCGGGTTTGTCGAAGGAGACGCTCAGCGTGACCTTGGGCTCGGTGTCCTGCGGGTCGTCGCCGGGCTTGGCCGTCCGGCCGACCGACAAGACGGTGCCGGGCGCGCTCGTACCGTCCGGCAGGTCGACCGTGACCTTCGTCCCCGCCTTGGCCAGGCCGCTCTCCGCGACAGGCAGGGCGAACGTCACGACGCGCTCGGAACCGGTGGTCGTGAGGACCGGCGCGCCGGGCTGGGCCAGGTCGCCGACGGGCGTCCCGATGCTCTTGATCCGTACCTCGCCCGGCGCGAACGCGATGTCCCCCGGCCCCAACGTGCCGGTCTGTGCCCGGTCGTGGGCCTTCTGCCAGCGCTTGACGGCGGCGGCGGTGAGTTCGGTGTACTCGTCGTCGGGGGTGAAGCCGGTGTAGCCGAGTACGGCGAGGTTACGTTCCAACTGCTCGACGTCCCGGCCCCGGTCACCCGCCTTCACCGTCCGGTACATCGGCCCGGAGCCGTACATGAGCCGTACCGCCTGCCCGTCGATCTCGTACAGCCGCTCGTCGCGCCCGACGGTCGAGCCGGTCGGCGGCGTCCAGGTCATGGTCCCGGCCGCGCCCGCGTTGACCTTGCGCTGCTTGTCGTAGCCGAGCTTTCCGTCGGCCTGGGCGCTGTCGCGCAGGTCGCCGCGGACCACGGCGGCGGTGTCGGGCGGGAGTCCGGTGTTCCGGCGGGCGTCCGCCCGGTCGGGGCCGCCGAGTTGGGTGAGGGCGAGGGAGCCGGCGGCGACGGCGAGCACCGCCACCCCGGCGGCCAGGACCCGGCCGCGCTTCATCGGCCGGCGCTTTCGCATGCCTTGTTCGCCTTCTCGAACTTCTTCATGTCCTTGGTTTCCAGCGCGGGCATCCCCGCCACCCCCGCCGTGTCGAACTTCGGGTCGGGCATGTCCACGCCGTTCTCCCGCATACACCGGGCGTAGGCGACCATCTTGTCCTTCTCGGCCTGGGTCATTTCCTCTTCACCGCCGCCGACGGCCTTGTCCTTGCACGCCTTGAACGCCTTCTCCACCTCCCCGCCCTTGCCACCGAGTTCGATGGTGGTGCCGACCTCGCCCGGCTTCGGCTCGGGGATGTCCACACCGTGCTCCCGCAGGCACTCGCGGTGCTCCAGCTCCTGGTCGGCCTGGGTCTTCACCTCGTCCTTGCCGGAGCCCGCGTCCTTGGCACCGCCGCCCGAGTCGCCGGAGCAGGCGACCAGCCCCAGGGCGAGCGAGGCGAAGAGAGCGGCTGCGGCAGCAGCGTTCCGGCTCGCGTTGAACTGGTTCATGAAAGTCATGACGGACTCCTCGTCCACGGGCCGACAGCCCGGAAAAAGACCGGATACGGACCGAATACAGACCGGATACAGACCGGATACAGACCGGATACAGACCGGATTACGAACGGTCCGAGCGTGCGCGGAGCCCCGGTTTCGTTTCTCTCAAGCCGAACGCTTACACCGGCGAAACATCGCTCTCGGATATAGAGATCCCATGCGAGTGCTGCTGGTGGAGGACGAGGAATTCCTGGCCGAGATGGTCGCCGAGGGGCTGCGGCGCGACGCGATCGCCGTCGACGTGGCACTCGACGGCCACGCCGCCCTGGAACGGCTCCGGTTCGGCGCGTACGACGTGATGGTGCTCGACCGCGACCTGCCGGGCCTGCACGGCGACGAGGTGTGCCGGCAGGTGGTCCGCTCCCGGCTGCTCACCCGCGTACTGATGCTCACGGCGTCCGGCACCGTACGGGACCGGGTGGCCGGTCTCGGACTCGGCGCCGACGACTATCTGACCAAGCCGTTCGCGTACGACGAACTCCTCGCCCGGGTCCTGGCGCTCGGCCGGCGGGCCAGACCCGCACTGCCGCCGGTGCTGGAGCGGGCCGGGCTGACGCTGGACACCGCACGCCGCCAGGTCTGCCGCGACGGCCGCTATCTGTCCCTGTCCCGCAAGGAGTTCGCCGTGCTGGAGACCCTGCTGCGCGCCGAGGGCGCGGTCGTCAGCGGTGACGATCTCATCGAGGAGGTGTGGGAGGAGGACACCAGCTACCGCACCAACGCGGTCCGGGTCACGCTCTCCAAGCTACGCGCCAAACTGGGCGCTCCGGCGGTGATCGAGACCGTGCCCGGGGCGGGCTACCGCATCAGCGAAGGCCCTTCGGCCGGTCCTTCGAGCCGCGCTCCGGCCGGGCCTTCGACCGGCGTGGAGGACACCCGGTGAAGAGCGAGCGGGCTCGGCTGACCGGGCTGTACGGCGGACTGCTGGTGCTGGCGGGCGTCCTGCTGATGGGGCTGGTCTATCTGCTGGTCAGTGAGACCCTCTACGCCAATCTGATGTCGGCGGTGGTCCCGACCGTCCCCGCCTCGGAGTTGAACATCGACCCCGTTCCCGCCTACCGGGCGGACGGACTGACGGCGGGCACCCTCGCCGAAACCCAGCAGTACACGGTGGCGCAGAAGGTCACCACCGCGGCCGGGGACGCCGCGCTCAACCAGTTGCTCACGGTCTCCGGGGTCTCCCTCGGCGCGTACTCGGCGCTGTCCGTCGCCCTCGCCTGGTGGATGGCCGGCCGGGTACTGCGGCCGGTCGGTGTGATCACGGCCCGCGCCCGGCGGCTCTCCGGCAGCAATCTGCACGAACGCCTCGCGCTGGACGCGCCGCCCGGCGAACTCAAGGAGCTGGCCGACACGTTCGACGGGATGCTGGACCGGATCGAGGAGCTGGTCTCCTCCCGGCAGCGCTTCGCCGCCAACGCCGCCCACGAGCTGCGCACCCCGCTCGCCGTGCAGCGCGCGGCGGCCGAGATCGGGCTCGCCGACGACCCGACGCCGGAAAAGGTGGCCCGGATCCGGGCCAAGCTCATCGACACGGCCGTCGGCAGTGAGCAGTTGATCGAGGGCCTGTTGCTGCTCGCGGTCTCCGACGAGGGGCTGCGCCGCAGGGAGCGGGTCGCCCTGGACGAGACCGGCGCGGCGGTGATCGACGCGCTGGCGGCCGACGCGGAGGCCCGGTCGATCACGGTGGGGTTGACGACGCGGCCGGTGACGGTCGAGGGCGACGCCGTCCTGCTCGACCACCTCGTCCACAACCTGGTCGCCAACGCCCTGCGCCACAACCACCCCGGCGGCACGGTCCGGGTCGATGTGCGGCCGGACGGGCCGGGGGTCGTCCTGGAGGTCGCCAATACGGGGCCGGTGGTGGCGCCGGAGACCGTACCGCTGCTTTTCGAGCCGTTCCGCCGTGCCCGGGCCCGGCAGCACGCGCCGGGCGAGGGCGCGGGTCTGGGGCTGTCCATCGTGGCGTCGATCGCACGGGCGCACGGCGGCGAGGCGGGCGCGAAGGCGAACCCCGGGGGCGGTCTGACGGCCCGGGTCGTGCTGCCGAGGTGCCCCTAGGAGGTGTCGTGTCGATCAGGCCGGATCAGGAAGCGGGCCGAGGGCCGTGAGTTCGTCGTCGGTCAGCCGCAGCGAGCCCGCGGCGACGTTCTGGGCGAGGTGGTCGAGGTCGCCGGTGCCGGGGATGGCCAGGACGTGGGAGCCCTGGTGCAGGGTCCAGGCCAGCCGGATCTGGGCCGCGCTCACACCGTGGGCGCGGGCGGCGGTCCGCACGGCCCGGCTGTCGTCGGTGGTCGCGCCCGCGTCGCGTCCGGTGCCGGCGATGGAGTAGAAGGGCACGAAGGCGATGCCTTGCTCGCCGCAGAGGTCCACGAGCTGCTTCTGCTCGGCCGACGCACCGACGCCGTACATGTTCTGGACGCAGACCACCGGCGCGATCGTCCGGGCCTCGGCGAGGTGGTGGGGGTGGATGTTGGACAGGCCCAGGTGCCGGACGAGTCCGGCCGCGCGCAGATCGGCCAGCGCTCCGAAGCGTTCCGCGATGGAGTCGGTGCCGACGACGCGCAGGTTCACCACGTCGAGGTGGTCGCGGCCGAGCTGGCGCAGGTTCTCCTCGACCTGGCCGCGCAGTTGGCCGGGGCTGGCGTGCGGCAGCCACTGGCCGGCGAGGTCGCGGCCGGGGCCGACCTTGGTGGCGATGACGAGGTCGTCCGGGTAGGGGGCCAGCGCCCGGTTGATCAGTTCGTTGGCCGACCGCAGCCGTGAGAAGTAGAACGCGGCGGTGTCGAGGTGGTTCACCCCCAGCTCGACCGCGCGGCGCAGCACGTCGATCGCCTGGTCCCGGTCGCGCGGGACGGCGTCGGCGGCGAAGGCCGCGCCGCTCTGGGGCAGGCGCATCGTGCCGAAGCCGATCCGGTGGACCGTACGGTCGCCGAGCGTCCAGGTGCCGGATGCCGCCGCTGAGGGGGTCGTCGGTGTGGTCATGGCGTGATGATGTTCGCCCGGCGGACCGGCCTGCCACTGATTAAGGTATGGCTGAATCGAACGCAGCCCCTGGGGAGTGGTGATCTTGGCGGAGCTGGCGTTCTCGGTGGGGGATCTGGCGCGGGTGCGGTTCGCCGTCTCTCCGATGTGGGAGGTCGCGCCCAGCTTGCGGTTGCTGCGGTCCGGCTCCGTGCATCCGGTCCACCGTCCGTGGGTCGACCAGGTACGGCCGCGCCTGCTGGCCGCCGGGCTGGACCGGGGCTGGCTGTCCGAGCTGGTGCCGCCCGCCCGCTATGTCCCCGACTTCCTCAACCCCGCCCCCCTCGTGCCGACTCCCGCGCCGCAGGACGAGTGGGACGCGATCCTGGCCACGCCCGCCGACCGGGTACGCCGGGATCTGGAGCACCTGGCCCGCCACGAGGGCGGTCTCGGCCCCCGGCTGCGGACCTTGCACTCCGACCCGCCGGGGCGCCTGGCCAGGCTCGTCGAAGAGATCGAAACGTACTGGGAGCTGGCACTCGCCCCCTACTGGGCGCGCGTCCGGGCCGTACTGGACGCGGACATCCTCCACCGGGCCCGCATGGTCGCCGAACACGGCGCGGGTCATCTCCTCAATGACCTGCACGCCTCGCTGAGCTGGGACGACGACGTGCTGCGGATCAACGGTCGAAAGCAGCCGATGACGCGTACGAGCGCGGGCGCGGGCCTGCTGCTGATCCCCTCCGCCTTCACCGGGCCGGGCGTGCGCACCCGGACGACGCCGCCCGATCCGCCGCAAGTCGCCTATCCGGCGCGCGGCGTCGGTTCGCTGTGGTCAACCCGGCCCGCCACCCGGACCGGTGCGCTCGCCGCCGTACTCGGCCGCTCGCGGGCCCTGCTGCTCTCCGAGCTGCAAACCCCCGCCTCCACCACGCAGTTGGCCCACCGCACGGGGCTGTCCGCCGCCGGAGTGTCCCAGAATCTCACCGCGCTGAAGGACGCGGGGCTGGTCAGTGCGCACCGCGCCGGCCGCTCCGTTCTCTACGCCCGCACGGCTGCGGGCGAGACTCTGCTCCAGGCCGCCTCCACCTGAGATCCGGTCCCCCGGAAGCGTCTTCGCAGCCGACCGCCGGACCGCCGGACCGTCGGACACGACCTAGACTCCGCGATATGACGATCCCCCTCAGCGACGCCGCCCGGAAGGTCCTCGACGGCCGCAACTTCGCCGTCCTGTGCACGATCAACCCGGACGGCAGCCCGCAGTCCTCGGTGGTGTGGGTCGGGACCGACGGGGACGACCTGGTCGTCTCCTCGGAGGCGGGCCGGCGCAAGGTGACGAACGCGGCGGCCGAGCCGCGCGTCAGCCTCAGCGTGTTCGACCTGGCGGACCCGCAGCGGTACGTGGAGGTACGCGGCACGGCCACCGTCTCCGAGGACATCGGCCGGCGGACGGCCGTCGCGCTCGCGGAGAAGTACGTGGGCCCGGGCGCCGGGGACGAGTACCTGCGGCTGCCGCCCGAGGTCGTACGCGTCACGGTCCGCATCACCCCGGACCGGCTGACGGGCAACTCGGCCGCCTGATCCGGGAGTTCGGGCCGCCGGTACGTCTCCCACGCGCGACGCGACCCGGCCCCGGCCCCGGTCGACGTCCCGCTACGGCCCCGGCTACGGCTACCGCTACGGGGTCAACGCGCCGTCCAGGAACGGCTCTATCGCGGCGCGCCAGGCGTCCGGCTTCGCGTAGTGCACGAGATGGCCGGCGTCGTCCACCTCCGCGTACTGCCCGCGCGGCAGGACCCGCACCATCTCCTGCGCCTCCGCACGGCCCAACTCGCCGTCCAGGCCCCGCACGACCAGCGTGGGGCACCGGACCTGCGCCAGCTCCTCCCAGTGCGCGTCGTGCACCCAGGTCGCGCGGGACGTGAGCATCTGGCGGCGGGAGAAGATCGGCCACCAGCCGTCGGCGCGCTCGGTCATCACCTCGGCGAAGAACTCGCCCCGGCCCGGATTCGGCCGCTCCAGCCACGGGTCGTCCTCGGCGAACCACTTCCGTACGTCGGCGAGCGAGGCGAACGGCAGCGGCCAGGTGCCGAACCAGTCGTCCCACTCGCGCTGCGACGCCGCCCCCAGGGCGGACGCCCGCATGTCGCAGATGATCAGCGCTCCGACCAGGTCGGGGCGCTTCGCCGCGAGCTGCCAGGCGGTGAGCGCGCCCATGGCGTGGCCGACGAGGGTGACGGGCGCGAGGCCCAGTTGCTCGATCGCGGCCTCGGCGTCCGCCACATACGCCTCGCGGGTGTACGGCGCTTCGGGCGGCTTGTCGCTACGGCCGTGGCCCCGCTGGTCGAGCGCCACCGCCCGATGGCGCCCGGCCAGCCAGCGCGCGGTGGACTCCCAGTGCGAGGCGCGGCCCATCAGGCCGTGGAGCAGCAGCACGCCGGGGGTGGGCCCGGCGTCGGTCCGCTCCTTGGGCTGATCCGCGAACTCCCAGGCCGCAAGCCGCAGCCCGTCGAATCCGGTCACATCGATGCGCTGCACCATGTGTCCTGGCACCCCCTTCGGTCCTGAGTGGTCGAGTCCGATGGCACCGGCCCGATTCCGTGCCGTTCGGTCGTGCGGTCGGCCTGTGTTGCTCGTGCGACTCCCTCAGACTATCGAACTCCCGTTCGAAAACTCGCTTCCCGCGCGCAACACCGCTCGTTCGAGTGACCGTGGTCAAGGGTTGGCCGAAGTGCCTGAGGGGAGATCTTCTGCGGGAGGCGGATCACTCGGGGATGAGGGTCCGTGGGGACCGACCCTGGGAGCTCGGGGCTCCGGGTCGGAACAGGGGAGGACAGGCCCCGGCGCCGCACAGCGCCGGGGCCCTTACCGTGCGGGACGGACGGCGCGGCGGGCGGCGAGACGTGCCGGACATCGGACGCGACAGGCGCCCCGGACATCACAGACATCACATGCCTCACAGGCACAGCGACAAGCATCAGGCGCACAGCCCCGCTCCCTCCTCGGCCGCGGGACGAGGTCCGCGACCGCTGCCCTCAGGTCATATGCCCCCGAGCCAGCCTGGCACGCGAATCGCCCGCGCGCTGCCAATCCGCCGGGAATTCGTATTCTCCGTTGTCGAAGGAATACTCTCCGCAGCCACCGGTGGCCATGCCTGAGCGGCCCGAAAGGCCGGATCGGACCGGCTCCCCGGGTCCCGGAACCGCTGTCCGGGACCCCGGGGGGACGTCGGAGAGACGTCGCAGGGACGTCGCAGGGACGTCGGCGCAAGAAGGGCGGCGCGAGGTCGGCGCCTGCTCAGCGCCTGGTCAGCGCGCGGTCAGCGCTTGGCTACGAAGACGTGCGAGGCGACCTCCGAGTCCAGCTCCGCCGCCTCCCCGCTGCTGCCCACGAGCACCCCGCCGACCGGCGACTCCGTCACGCTCACCACCGAGCCGGGCTGCACGCCCGCCCGTCGCAGCGTGTACATCAGCTGGGCGTCGGTCTGGATCGGCTCACCGATCCGCCGCACCACGACGGTCTTGCCCTCGGTGCCCGGGTCCAGATCGGCCAGGCTGACCATGCTCCCGTCGAGGAACGGGTCCGCGATGCTCGTCTCGCCCAGCTCCTCCAGCCCCGGGATCGGATTCCCGTACGGCGACTCCGTCGGGTGCCGCAGCAGCTCCAGGACCCGTCGCTCCACCGCCTCGCTCATCACGTGCTCCCAGCGGCAGGCCTCCGCGTGCACCTGCTCCCACTCCAGGCCGATGACGTCGACCAGCAGACACTCGGCGAGGCGGTGCTTGCGCATCACGCGCGTCGCCAGTCTGCGTCCCTCCTCCGTCAGCTCCAGATGCCGGTCGCCCGCGACCTGCACGAGGCCGTCCCGCTCCATGCGGGCCACGGTCTGGCTGACCGTGGGCCCGCTCTGATCCAGCCGCTCCGCGATCCGGGCGCGCATGGGGACCACACCTTCCTCTTCGAGTTCGAGGATGGTGCGGAGATACATCTCCGTGGTGTCAATCAGTCCGGACATACGTGCCCCTCGATGCTGTGACATGAAAAAACCGTGCGCTGGCCCCTGCTCAATTCTGACGCATCGCACTGACAACCGTGCCGTGCGGGAAGCCGCCGAAGACGAAGCCGTATTGACACGGTAAAGGTCCAGACCGCAACGTGATCCGCGGCACAGGCATTCCCACCCTGTTCCATCCTCGTTCCATCCTCCGTCATACCCTCTGCAACCCCCTGTTCCGCCCTCTTTTCCGCCCCCTACGGAAGGGTCTCTCGATGAGCGAGAGCACACTGGCCGGTCAGTTCTTCGGCGCCGCGATCGGTCTGCTGGAGCGCGTACGCGACGAGGAGGCCGCGAACATCGAAGCGGCCGGTAAGGCGATCGCCGAGGCCGTGGCCTCCGGCGGCCGTGTCTTCGCCTTCGGCGCCGGCCACTCCTCGCTCGCCGCGCAGGACGTCGTCTACCGGGCCGGGGGCCTCGCCCTCATGAACCTTCTCAACGTGCCGGGGGTGACGGGCGTCGACGTGATGCCCGCGACGCTCGGCTCCGCGCTGGAGCGGGTCGACGGTCTCGCGAGCGCCGTGCTGGACTCCAGCCCGGCGAAGTCCGGCGACGTTCTGGTGATCATCTCGCTCTCCGGGCGCAACGCGCTCCCCGTGGAGATGGCGCTGAACGCGCGGGCGCTGGGCCTGAAGGTGATCGGGGTGACATCGGTGGCGTACGCGACGGAGACCAAGTCCCGCCATGTGTCCGGGACTTACCTCAAGGACCACTGCGACATCGTCCTCGACAGCAAGATCGCGGTGGGCGACGCGGAGCTGTCGGCGGACGGCATCGAGGCGCCGTTCGCGCCCGCGTCGACCGTCGTGACGAGCGCGCTGATGCAGGCGATGGTGGCGACGGCGGCGGGCGGCCTGGTGGAGCGCGGCATCGAACCGCCGATGCTGCGGTCGGGGAACGTCGACGGCGGGCACGAGTGGAACGGGCGCCTGATGACGGAGTACGGGGACCGGATCTTCTACCGATTCTGAGCAGGCGCTGAGCCGGCACGGAGCCGACGTCGAGCGGGCACGGAGCGCTTCGCCCGGGGCGTGATCCGAAAAGCGGGCGCTACGCCTCCGGCCCGGGCTCCGACCGAAGCAGGTCCAGTGAGGCCGCCATCCGGGCCGTGACGTCCTCCGCGTACACCGCGTCCGGGCGTTCGAACGACGGACGGCTGGCGCCTCGCAGGAAAGTGACCACGCCCAGGGTCCTGCCCCGGCTCCGCAGCACCGTGCAGAGCGCGTGCACGGAGTCGGGCGGCCACTGGCGGGAGACCGACCAGGTCGGGGTGGTCGAGGCGCCCGAAGGGGCGCTCGCGCGCACCGAGCCCGTGCGGGCCACCGCCTGGAGGGCCGGGTGACCCTCCCGGTACCGCACGGGTATCCCGCCGGCCGACACCGGCAGGCAGGGCCCGACGGAACCGCCGGGCGTCGCCGCCACCCGTACGAGCCGGGTCGGCGGCATGTCGCCGCTCGACGCACCCCCGTGAGAAGCCCCGTACGAAGCCCCGTAAGCCCCGTGGGAATTCACCGCGGCCGGCTCGCCCAGGACCAGATCGATCAGCGCGTGGTCGGCGAAGCCCACGAGCGCGAAGTCCAGACAGACCGTCGCCGCCTCCATCGGGCTCTCGCACTCGGCCGCGGCCCGCCCCGCGCGGTGCAGCTGGCTGGAGCGGAAGCGCAGCTTGTCCGCCTCCTGCGCCGTGAGTTTCGCCTCCGTGACGTCCTGGAACAGCCAGCCGACACCGAGCGGAACCGGTTCCTCCGCGAGCGGGGACGCCAGCCGCAGAAAGCCGCTGCGCCAGCAGCGCCGCCGCTCGCCCCCGTCCGGCGTGCGCAGCGTCACCCACAGCTCGGCGAGCGCCCGCGGCGCGCCCTCGGCCAGTACGTGCTGGAGGGCGCCTTCCAGTTCCTCCACGCCCTGGACGACGGTCTCGCCCAGGGGGCGCCCGAGCAGAGCCGTACGGCCCGAGCCGAGCGCACGCGCGGCGTGCCCGTTCACGACGGTCGGCCGCAGATCCACGTCGACCAGGACCACGCCCCACACCGCGTCGTCGAACAGCGCCTCGCTGAGCGCGATGGACCGCTCCAGATCGATCTGCGCGTGCACCTCGCTGAACGCGCAGTACACCCCGGCGGGCCGGCCGTCCGCACCGCGCACCCCGGCCGACTGGGTCCGTACGAGCACCCGGCTGCCGTCCTTGCGCAGCAGCGCGAACTCGTGCACCAGCCGTCCCGGCACGCCCATCGCCGACATCAGCCGCCCGTGCACCTCGTCGGCGTCGGCGCTGCGCACGGCCCAGCCGGCGAATCCGCGCCGGCCGACGGCCTCGTCGGCGGACCAGCCGAGTATCCGCTCGGCCTCGCGGTTCCAGTGCGTGATGACGCCGTCGGCGTCGAAGGCGCAGAGCGCCGCGTCCATGCCGTCGAGCAGCGCGGCGAGCAGATCGGCTCCGGGGCCGCCCGCCGGGCCGCCCTCGGGGCCCGCCGCCTCGGCCGCACCGGATTCCGGCCCGTCTGATTCCGGCCCGTCGGGGCCGGGCGGGCGAGTGGTCTCACTACGGGAAGCACTCATCCTTGGCACCCCCTGCCGGCTGCTCGGTCACACCTACGAACATTCAACTCGAACGTGACCCAGCACACACCTGGTTCCCGGAAATCGTTGCGCGGAGGAGATCCAAAAATAATCACTTGTGGGCCGCGGAACGGGTTCCTAGGGTGGTGAGCACACTAGAAGGGAGGTGGTTCGGAAGTGATTTCAATCCGGACAAGTGAGGTGGCTGCGGGCTGACGCCCGTCGTCGCACACGTGCGGTGCCGGTGAACCACCGGCCCAATCCAAGCAGTCACCCGACCCGCGTGCTCGCCGGTAAGTCCGGCCGGCTCCTCCTCGGAGGAACCTGAGCACGCGGGTCGTCTGCGTTCCCGCCCGGCGGTGTTACGGATGTGAGCGGCGTTACGGGCAGAGCCTCTCCACCCGCCAGCCCGCGGCCTCCCTCACGTACCGCAGCCGGTCGTGCAGCCGGTTCTCGTGCCCCTGCCAGAACTCGACCGTCTCCGGGACCACCCGGATCCCGCCCCAGTGCGGCGGCACCGG
The DNA here is from genome assembly GCF_042667665.1 of Streptomyces sp. NPDC057307. Taxonomy (NCBI): domain Bacteria; kingdom Bacillati; phylum Actinomycetota; class Actinomycetes; order Kitasatosporales; family Streptomycetaceae; genus Streptomyces; species Streptomyces sp. NPDC057307. Next base: position 72,602 of record NZ_JBHUZM010000011.1, read on the forward strand.
CACCGGCTCGTCGTCCGGGTAGCGGGCGGCCAGTTCCTCGTACCGCCCGAGCAGTTCCGCCCGCGAGCCGACCGGCGCGGACTGGTCGCTCGCCCAGGCGCCGAGCTGGGAGCCGTGCGGGCGGGTGCGGAAGTACGCCGCCGTCTCCGCGCGGCCGACGCGGGACGCCGTACCGGTGACGACGACCTGGAGGCCCAGCGCGTGCCAGGGGAAGAGGAGCCCGACGTACGGGTTGGCCTCGATCTCGCGGCCCTTGCGGGATCCGTAGTTGGTGAAGAAGACGAAGCCCCGCTCGTCGTACCCCTTGAGCAGCACGGTGCGCGACGACGGGCGGCCCTCGGGGGTCGCGGTGGAGACCACCATCGCGTTCGGCTCGTGCAGACCGCCGGCCACCGCGTCCTTGAACCAGCTCGCGAACTGGTCCATGGGCGTGGCGGCGAGATCGGTCTCCAGGAACGCGGCCGCGCGGTACTGCGCGCGCATGACGGACGGATCGGGGTTCTCAGGAGGCGGAGTGTGAGGCACGCGACCATCCTCGCGCACATGCCGGGGCCGCGGCATGGTTGATTCGATGTCCGGGCTGGGCAGGACGGAAAGTAACGGATGACCGATCCGGACCGCGAGTCGTACGAGAACGACCGTGGATCCGGGCCGGCGCCGACAACTTCTGACATCGGACCACGGGCCGTAGGCCGTCAGCCGTCGTCCGGTTCAGCCGTACGCTTCCGCGTCCGTCACACCAGAGGAGCCGCCTGATGTCCGATTTCGTACCCGGACTCGAAGGAGTCGTCGCTTTCGAGACGGAGATCGCCGAACCGGACAAGGAGGGCGGTGCCCTCCGCTACCGGGGCGTCGACATCGAGGATCTCGTCGGCCGCGTGTCCTACGGGAACGTGTGGGGCCTGCTGGTCGACGGCGCGTTCAATCCCGGCCTGCCGGCCGCCGAGCCCTTCCCCATCCCCGTCCACTCCGGCGACATCCGTGTCGACGTGCAGTCGGCGCTCGCGATGCTCGCCCCCGTCTGGGGCCTCAAACCGCTCCTCGACACGGACGAGGCGACGGCGCGCGACGAGCTGGCGCGGGCCGCCGTCATGGCCCTGTCGTACGTGGCGCAGTCGGCGCGCGGCCAGGGCGTGCCGATGGTGCCGCAGAGCGAGATCGACAAGGCGGACTCCGTCGTCGAGCGCTTCATGATCCGCTGGCGCGGTGAGCCCGACCCGCGGCATGTGAAGGCGGTCGACGCGTACTGGACGTCGGCGGCCGAGCACGGCATGAACGCGTCGACGTTCACGGCGCGGGTCATCGCCTCCACCGGCGCGGACGTCGCCGCGGCCCTCTCCGGGGCCGTCGGCGCCATGTCCGGGCCGCTGCACGGCGGCGCCCCGTCGCGTGTCCTCGGCATGATCGAGGAGATCGAGCGGATGGGCGACGCGACGGCGTATGTGAAGCAGGCGCTCGACAAGGGCGAGCGCCTGATGGGCTTCGGCCACCGCGTGTACCGGGCGGAGGACCCGCGCGCCCGCGTGCTGCGGCGTACGGCGAAGGAGCTGGACGCGCCGCGTTACGAGGTCGCCGAGGCGCTGGAGAAGGCGGCGCTGGAGGAGTTGCACGCGCGCCGTCCGGACCGGGTGCTGGCGACGAACGTGGAGTTCTGGGCGGCGATCATGCTGGACTTCGCCGAGGTGCCCGCGAACATGTTCACGTCGATGTTCACGTGCGCGCGTACGGCGGGCTGGTCGGCGCACATCCTGGAGCAGAAGCGGACGGGGCGGCTGGTGCGGCCCTCCGCGCGGTATGTGGGGCCGGGGACGCGGGACCCGCGCGAGATCGAGGGGTACGACGACATCGCGTCCTGACCGCCGTCCGAACGGTGCCGACCAGGTCGCCGGACGGGCTCAGCCCGGGCCCGTCCGGCCCTCGTTCTCGTACGCGTCCGTCACGCAGTCCACGTAGCAGCGGTTGCGCTCGAAGCGCTCGCGCAGCGCGCCCGCCGCCGATTCGCGGGAGACGGCGCCGTGCCCGAAGTGCTCGGCGGCCACGGTCAGTACGTCGTCCACCCGGATGATCGCCGGTTCGTCGTCCGCCGCCGCGTGGCGGGCCGACGCTATCGCCATGTCGGCGGACCGGCGCAGATCACGGGGCAGCCGCCGGTACTTGACGTCCTGCGCGCGCACCCGCAGATACGGCTTGCGCACCTGCCCCTTCCAGATCATCCCGGCGGCCATCAGCACCACACCGACCGCGACGACCACGACCACACCCTCCACCGCCACCACCGCCCTCGTCAGCCCAGCACCGTGTCCAGGATCCTCGCCCACTGCGCCACCACCCTGTCGCGACGCTGGGTGTCGTCCGTCAGCAGCGTGGCCAGGCCGAGGCCGCGCGCCATGTCCAACAGGCCCTGGACCGTCTCGCGTACGCCGGGCACCGACTCGTCCGCGCCCAGGAGTTCGACGGTCATCCGGTGCGCCTCGCGGCCGACGCGGGCTTCGAGTTCGGTGACGCGGGGCCGTAGCTGCTCCTCGTCGGACGCGGCGACCCACAGATGCAGCGCGGCCCGGAACAGCGGCCCGGTGTAGAGCGCGACGACGGCCCCGACCACCTCGCGGCGGCGGGCGGGGCCGGTGGGGGCGAGTTCCCGCAGGGCGGAGGAGCGTTCCTCGGCGACGTACTCGACGGCCGCCGTGAACAGGTCCTCGCGGGTGGGGAAGTGGTGCTGCGCGGCGCCGCGCGACACCCCGGCGCGTTCGGCGACGACGGCGACGGTGGAGCCCGCCCAGCCGTGTTCGGCGAGACAGGCGACGGCCGCCTCCAGGAGACGCCGGCGGGTGGCGCGGCTGCGGTCCTGCTTGGGCGCGGCTAGCGCACCCATGCCGCGTCCCGCCGTTCGAGGAACGCGGACATGCCCTCGCGGGCCTCGGCCGTGGCGAAGAGGGACGCCGAGCGCTGTACGAGATCCTCCGCGTACTGGTCGAAGGTCTCCAACACCGCTGCGCTGAGCAGCTTCTTGGACTCGGCCAGGCCCTGCGGTGAGCCCCGGCGCAGCGCGTCGAGCAGCGGCGCGAGCGCGGTGTCCACGTCGTCGGCGGCCTCGGTGACGAGCCCGTCGGTCACGGCCTCGGCCGCGCCGAAGGTCTCGCCGGTGAGGTAGTGACGGGCGGCGGCGCGCGGTGCCATCCGGGGCAGGAGGGGCATCGAGATGACGGCGGGCGCGACCCCGATCCGTACCTCGGTGAAGGCGAAGTCCGAGTCGCTGGACGCGATCACCATGTCGCACGCCCCGAGCAGCCCCAGCCCCCCGGCCCGGACATGCCCGGTGACCCGGGCCACGACGGGCTTGGGGTGCTCCACGATCTGCCGCAGGAGCGCGACGAAGGTGTACGGATTCGGCGGCTCCTTCAGGTCGGCGCCCGCGCAGAAGGTGGAGCCGGTGTGGCTGAGGACGACGGCCCGTACGGACGGATCCTTGGCGCACCCGGTGAGCGCGTCGGCCAACTCCCGGACGAGCCCGGCCGACAGGGCGTTGCGCTTGGCCGGCACGTCCATGGTCAAGGTGGTGATGCCGCGCTCGTGCGCGGTCGCGACGAGCGTCACGTGGTCTCCGTCTTCCCGGCTTCCTTGCGCGGTCCGGTGTGGCGCGCGAGGGTACAGAGAGTGGCAGCGTGCGCCGAATCAATCAAGCGAGCATGCATGATTCCGGTGGTCGGTCCCGTTGTGCAGCCTGCTCGGCTCGGTCTGCTCGGCTCGGTCTGCTCAGCTCAGTCTGCTCGGCTCAGTCGCAGAAGGCTTCGTCCAGGAGCGCGTGGACGGCGTCGGCCGGGTCGGCGGGGCGGTCGGACGTGAGCCCGACCGTGGCCTGTCGGCGCCCGTCCTCCGTGGAGTACGACCACGCCTGGTACGCCAGGGCGTCACCGTCGTTGCCGTACACACGGACCCCGCAGGTGGTGTCGTACCAGTCCAGCCCGAGCCCGTACGTCGCACCCTCGGCGCCGGGCTTCTTCATCTCCGCCAGCAGGTGGTCCGACACAAGACTCCCGTCGAGCAGCGCGGCGACGAAGCGGTTGAGGTCGCGGGTCGTGGAGATCATCTCGCCGGCCGCGCCGAACAGGGACGGGTTCATCTCCGTGTAGTCCGTGGGGTGCGCCGTACCGCCGGGCTCGACGGGCAGATAGGCGCGGGGACGCGGCAGGGGAACGTGCGGGGACGTCCCCGGCACGGACGTCCCGCGCAACCGCAGCGGCTCGATGACCCGTTGCTCGATCTCCTCGGCGTACGACCGGCCGGTCGCCTTCTCGATGATCCGGCCGAGGAGGAGGTAGCCGGTGTTGGAGTACGAGTAGCGCGACCCCGGCGGGTCGACGGACGGCGGGTTGGCCACCGCGCGCCGCACCAGCTCGTCGGGGGTCCAGGTCCGCCACCGGTTCGCCACGAACTCCTGGCCCGGCGGCATCGGCAGCGTGCTGACGTAGTCGTACACCCCACTGGTGTGGTTGAGCAGTTGCCGCACGGTCATGCCTTCGCCGCCCGGTACGACTCCGGGCAGCCATGACTCGACGGTGTCGTCCAGCCCCAACTCGCCCTCGTCGACGAGCTGCAGAACGACGGTGGCGACGAACGTCTTGCTGATGCTGCCGACCCGGAAGTGGCCTCGGGCGGGCACGGCACGCTCCGTCCCCAGCTCGGCGACCCCGCCGGTCCCGCGCCAGACCCCACGCTCGTCCCGCACCTCCGCCAGCGCCCCGACGGCGCCGACGTCCACGACGTGGTCCAGCCACTCCTGCAACTTGCCGCGGTCCGCGCCGTGTTGGGCAGGCGCGGCGGAGGCGGCGGTGCCCGCCACGATCACCGCGACGGCGGCTGCCGCGCTCACCCACGTCCGTTGCGCACGCTTCATCCCGGCCCCCGTGATCGTTTCGTCCGGCGCGGTCCACGCCGTACGACGAGCCTGCCGGAGGTGCGGGGCGGCCACGAGGGGGCGCGTTGCCGTATCCGGCCGGGGGTTATCCCCACCCCCGGCCGCCAATGCGCCCTGCACGAACCGGGCACGATTCCCTACGGTGGGAAAGCGAACCAATTCATTCTGGAGGCGAGCATGGAAGCGGTAACAACAGCCAAACACCGTAGCCCCATTACCGACGACGGCAACCAGCCCGGCCGACCCATCCCACCGGCGCAGCCAACACCGCCGCCACCTCCCCCGAAGAAGTAGGTGAAGTGGACACACCAGCACGGTCGACGGCTGACCTCACCGAGCAACTCCTTGCCGAGGTAGCCCAATTCATCGGCCCCCTGCCGTCCGCCTTCGACCGCGCGATCCGCGCGGTCCCGAGGCATCTCTTCCTCCCGGCTCTCATCTGGCTGCGCGACGGGAATGGCGGTCACCGACCGTGCGATCGAGGCACGGCCCCGGACGAGTGGCTGAGCGCGACCTATAGCGACGCGCCGTTGGTCACCCAGTTCACGGACGGACTGCCTACGTCGTCCGCGTCCATGCCTTCCATGGTGCTCCGCATGCTCGCTCTGGCGGACCTGGACCGGGAGTCCGCAGGGCGTCGCGTTCTCGAACTGGGCGCGGGCACCGGGTTCAACGCGGCCCTGCTGTGTCACCTCTGCGGCGATCAGGCCGTCACCACCGTCGAGTTGGACCCCACACTCGCGGCGGAGGCGGAGCGGAATCTGAAGGCTGTCGGCCACGCCCCGAAGGTGGTACGCGGCGACGCCGGGGCCGGCTGGTCCGCCGGGGCTCCGTACGAGCGGATCATCGCCACGTTCTCGGTCGATCGGATCCCGTCGGCCTGGCTGGAACAGACAGAACCAGGCGGCCGCATCGTCACCCCGTGGAACTCCGCCTGGTGCGGATACGGCACGCTGGTGCTGACGACGACACCGGACGGCGGCGGCGAAGGCCGGTTCCACGCCTTCGCCTCGTTCATGCCGATGCGGGAGCTTGTCCCGTCGGCTGCCGCGCCCGCCGACGGCGGCGGCCCGCCCGAACCCCGGCAGGTGACGTCCTCGGCCCTGTCGCCGTGGGCCGTCGCCGGAGGGGATCTGAACGCGGAGTTCCACGTCGGCCTCACCGTTCCCGGAGCCTGTTTCGCCTGGGACGCGAGCGGCGAGCACGCTCCCGCACGGCTCGATGTGGCCGACGGCACCGGGCCGTCCTGGGCCACGGTCGACTACGACGGACAGCACGCCGACCGGTTCACCGTCACCCAGGCCGGTCCCCGGCGGCTCTGGGACGAGATCACGGCGGCCCACTCCCGGTGGGAGAGCCTCGGCCGCCCGGGGGTCGACCAGTACGGCCTCACGGTGCATGCGGCAGGGGCCCGGACGGTGTGGGTGGAGGGGGCCGACGGCATCCGCGAACCGGCTTCACCGGAGCGGGACGGTTATTCGCCCGCCGCCGCCCGCTCCCCCGCCTGACGCCGCCGCAGAGCGGGCTCGGTGAGGGCCGGCGGCACGTACGCGACATCGAGCGGGCCGACATCCGCGCCCGGCGGGACGATCGCGTCGATCCGGTCGAGGAGATCGTCGTCGAGTACGGTCGTGGCGCCCGCGAGCAGGTCGTCGAGGTGGGCCATGGTGCGGGGGCCGATGACGGCCGCGGTGACACCGGGGTGGGTGATGGCGAACGCCAGCGCCATGTGGGTCAGCGACAGACCGGCCTGCTCGGCGAGCGGGAGGAGTTGCTCGACGGCGTCCAGTTTGCGCTCGTCGGTCATGTGCCGGGGCACCCAGTGCATGCGTGCGGCGTGTGCGTCGGACGGCCGTCCTTTACGGTGGCGGCCGGTGAGCAGGCCCATGGCCAGCGGGCTCCAGACCAGGGTGCCCATGCCGTAGCGCTCGCAGACCGGCAGCACCTCGCGCTCGATGCCACGGTTGAGGATCGAGTACGGCGGCTGCTCGGTACGGAACCGCTCCAGCCCGCGCCGCTCCGCCGCCCAGTGCGCCTCGACGATCTGCGAGGGCGGCAGGTTGGAACAGCCGATGGAACGGATCTTGCCGCTGCGGACGAGGTCGGTGAGGGCGGAGAGGGTCTCCTCGATGTCCGTCGCCGGGTCGGGGTGGTGGACCTGGTAGAGGTCGATGTGGTCGGTGCCCAGGCGGCGCAGCGAGTGCTCGACCTCCGTGACGATCCAACGCCGCGAGCTGCCCCGGCGGTTGGGGTCCTCGCCCATCGCGCCGTTGACCTTGGTGGCCAGCACGACATCGTCGCGCCGCCCCTTGATGGCCTTGCCCACGATCTCCTCGGACTCGCCGCCGGGCCCGTACACGTCGGCGGTGTCGATGAAGTTGATCCCCGCGTCCAGGGCACGGTGGACCATCCTCACGCATTCACCGTGGTCGGGGTTGCCCGTCGGGCCGAACATCATGGTGCCCAGGCAGTAGGGGCTGACCTGGATTCCGGTCCGCCCCAGCGCGCGCGTCTTCATGAGGGTGTCCTCGTTCTCGCTGTTCTCGCTGTTTTCGATGTCTTCGACCGAGTCGCACTCAGGCGTGCTGAAACCGGGCGGCGGCGGGTGACCGCCGCCGCCCGCGGCGGGGTGGTCAGCCCGCGTTGTACTCGACAGCGACGTCCACGACCCAGGTCACGCCGAAGCGGTCCTTGAGCATGCCGTAGAGGGGCGCCCACTGGGCGGGGCTCAGCGGCTGCAGGACTGTCGCGCCCTCGGTGAGCTTCTCCCAGTACCCGGTGACCTCCTCGGCCGTCTCGCCGCGCAGCGAGAGGAAGAACGCGTTCTCGCCCTGGTCCCACGGCTGGCTCGACGGAACGTCGTACGCCATCACCTTGAACCCGTTCTCGGCGGCGACCTGGCCCCACATCACCTGGTCCGCCTCCGCCGGATCCTGCACGTTCCCGGCGTCCTTGTACGTGACGACGGCCAGGTGCCCGGAAAAGACGGACTGGTAGAAGGTCAGCGCCGCGTGGGCGTCGCCCCGGAAGTTCAGGTGGGTCACTGCGTTGACGGTCATGGTGGCTCCTCGCCTCTGGTGATCACGGTCGGATCTGGCTAGTCACGTGTCCCGGTCCGGCCCGGTTCGATGACCACAGTCGCAACAGAAGCGGTCAGGTTGTGGCCGCTTCTCGGTGCACCATGGAGATATGCAGAAGACTTCCGCGCGGCTCCTGTCGCTGCTCTCCCTGCTCCAGACCCGCCGGGACTGGCCAGGGGCGCAGTTGGCCGAGCGGCTGGACATCAGCCCGCGCACCGTGCGCCGCGACGTCGACCGCCTGCGCGAGCTGGGCTACCCCATCGTGACCAGCAAGGGCCCGGACGGCGGCTACCGGCTCGGCGCCGGCACCCAACTGCCCCCGTTGCTGTTCGACGACGAGCAGGCCGTCGCCCTGGCCATCGCACTCCAGATCGCCACCACGACCGGCGCGGGCATCGAGGAAGCCGCCGCCCGCGCGCTGAACACCGTCCGGCAGGTCATGCCCGCCCGGCTGCGCCACCGGATCGACACCTTCCATGTCACCGCCGTCGAACGGCCCACGACCCGTCCGGCCCCGCAGGTCGACAGCACGGTGCTCATGGCACTCAGCGCCGCCGTCCACGCCCGCGAGACGCTGCGCTTCGACTACTCCTCGGCGGCGGGCGCCCGCGACGACAGCACCGACACGCCGCCTCCACCCCGCCGGGCGGAACCCCACCACCTCGTCACCTGGGGCGGACGCTGGTACCTCGTCGCCTGGGACCTCGACCGCGAGGACTGGCGCACCTTCCGCGCCGACCGGATCACCCCGCGCACCCCCACCGGCCCGCGCTTCTCCCCGCGCGAACTGCCCGGCGGCGACGTGGCCGCCTTCGTCGCCGGCAGGTTCCAGGGGTCGGACGGCACCGGCGACTGGCCCTGCCGCGGTGAGGTGATCCTCGACCTGCCCGCCTCCGAGGTGGCGCCGTACGTCCACGACGGAGTCGTGGAGGAGTTCGGGCCGCACCGCTGCCGACTCGTCCTGGGCTCGTGGTCATGGCCCGCCCTGGCCGCCGCCCTCGGCAGGTTCGACGCCGACATCGAGGTCGTCGGCCCCGCAGAACTCAAAGCCGCCTTCGCCCGCCTGGCCCGCCGCTACACCGAGACCGCGACCGCGCCTTCCCCACCCCGATGAACCGGGCACGGATCGGCGGGGCCGCCGCCTCGTACATCTGACGCGTCAGGCGCCCAACGCGCCATGTTTTACGGCCGAGATGAAGGATGCCCAGCCGGACGCGTCGAACGCGAGGACCGGGCCGTGCGGGGTCTTGCTGTCGCGTACGGGGACGACGGGCGCGAAGTCGTCAGAAACCTCGACGCACGCGCCACCGTCCTGGTTGCTGTAACTGCTCTTACGCCACTGGGCCGCGCTGGCGAAGTCGTCAGAGACTTCGACGCACTCGCCGCCATCCTGATTGCTGTAGCTGCTCTTGCGCCAAGTCACAGCGCTCAGGTCGAGGGATCGCAACGGTGCAACCTCCAACTGGGCGTCAGGCGCCCAAGGCCCCAGCCTTCACGGCCGAGACGAACGAAGCCCAGCCGGACGCGTCGAACGCCAGCACCGGGCCGTGTGGGGTCTTGCTGTCACGCACGGGGATGACGGCGGCGAAGTCGTCGGAGACCTCGACGCACTCGCCACCGTCCGAGTTGCTGTAACTGCTCTTACGCCAGGTTACGGCGGTCAGATCAAGGGATCGCACGGCACTTCCTCCAACATGCGTAGGACGAACTTTCGCGACTTCGTAGGGGACAGAGCCAAGTCGCGCACCTCATCGTAGGCACGTTGCAACCGATCCACCGGCTGGTTCTCCTCGATGAGTTCGCCCCTGTACGCGTTCTCGGTGTACCCGACCGTATGGCCGTCGGGAAGTCTCAGGAACATGAGAGCCGTACTGTCCAGGCCATAGAGCCCCGCGCTGAACGGAAGCACGTGAAGCGTCACGTTCCCCCGCTCGGCCAGCTCGCTCAAGTACTCCAATTGCGTCCGCCACCTACCCACGTCCCGCAAGGCTGTCCGCAACACCGCCTCCGAGAGGATCGATCGGAACGGCGGCGCGTGGTCCCCCTCCAGCAACTCCCGTCGCCCCATCCGCGCCTCAACCTGCTGCTCAAGCGCTTCCCCCTTGAGTCCGCTCGCTCCCAGCACCTCGCGTGCGTACGCCTCCGTCTGCAACAACCCCGGCAGCACGCTCACCGCAAAGTGCCACAGACTCGTCGCCTCAGCCTCCAAAGACATGTACCGCCGGTACTGCTCCTTGAACTGCGACTTGTCACTCACCGCCAGCTCCCACAGCGCCAGCAACAACCCCGGCGTCCCGTAATACGTGTCGAGTGCCTGGACGACCTCCGGGCCGCCCAGCGTCTCGCCCTTCTCCATCTTGCCGAACAACGACCAGTCCCAGCCCAGCCGTTCGCCGAGTTGTCGCAGGCTGTCGCCGCGTGCGGCGCGCAGTGAGCGCAGTTCCTGGGCGAACCGCGCGCGGGGCTCCCTGCTACGACCGGTGACCACTCGTCTCGTCGGCATGGTGCTGCCCTCCGCGCGTTCGTAACAGGTCTGTCACGCACGGTAATTCACGACGCGTCTCCACGTCGGGGAAACGGGCAACAACCAGCCGGACGAGCTGCCACAGATCGAGGCTTCAGCCGATCACGCCGTATTTCAGGTACTGGGTGAGTCCTGGGCGGGGAGTTCTTCGGCCAGCTCCATGCAGCGCAGGCGCGCCGGGGAGAAGTCGTAGGGCATCTTGCCGATGGCTTCGAGCACGCTCATGGAGTCGGCCTCGTCCTCGCCGTCATCGTCGGTGGCGGGGTGCAAAGTGTCCCAGACGTCGAAGAGGGCCTCGTCGTCCTTCTCCAGGCCGGACTCCTCGATGACGGCGTGCAGGGCGCTTTCGAAGGCGTGCCGCTCGGCGGCCACCTGAGCCACCCGCGGATCATCGACGGCGACGCCGTCATCGAGTGCTTCCTCGGCCTCATCGATGCGGTCGGAGTCCTCCCGCAGGGTGGGATGCGTGGCCAGGACGATGAAGCGGGTGGCCTGGACCGCCGCGCCGAGCGGGCCGAAGATCCGCTCGGTGACCAGCAGAGTGTCCAGGTCCGCCTGGCGCAGGGAGCCCTCGGGCAGGTTCTTGAGGCGGTCGGTGATGAAGTCGGAGAGCAGTCCCATCCGGCTGCCCTCGGTGCGCATGCGCTGCACGGCGGTCCGCTGCCGCCGTGCTTCCGCCTCCTGCTCGGCGAGGGTTTCCTCCAGCCGCTCCAGGATGCCCGCGATACCGTCTCCGCTCTCCGCACCGGCGGCGGCCGTGGCGGTGGTGAAGGCGTCACGGATGTCGTCCAGGGCGATCCCGGCGTCGGCCATCTTGCGGATCCAGAGCAGGCGGATCATGTCCTCGTACCCGTAGCGGCGGCGGCCGTCGCCGCCCCGCTCGGGCTCGGGGAGCAGCCCGATCTCGTGGTAGTGGCGAATCGCCCGCGGCGTGCTGCCGGCGAAGGCCGCCGCGTCACCGATCTTGACCTGGCGGGGTGGCACGAAGGACGAATGCACGAGCGGGGACCTTTCCTCACGGGACCGGGACGTACGTCCACGGGACCACATGCCGTTACGGAAGGTGCAACCCCATCCCGCCGTGGCCTACGGGTGCAGCATCACCTTCGTGTAGCCCTCGATCCGCTTGTCGAACTTGTCGTACGCCGACGCCGCCTGGTCCAGGGGCAGTTCGTGGGAGACCACGAAGCTCGGCGTCGCCCTGCCGTCGATGATCATGTCCCGCAGGAAGCGGTTGTAGCTCTTGACGTTGCACTGGCCCGTGCCCATCCGCAGGCCCTTCTCGAAGAGCTTGCCGATGGCGACGAGCAGCATGCCCTGCTTGGCCTGCTCGTCCGGGCCGCCGGGGTCGGCCGGGACATAGAGGCCCGGGATGCCGAGTGCTCCGGTGGCGCGGACCGTTCCGACGAGGGAGTTCAGGACGCTCGCCGGCTCCTCGTGGCCCGCGCTCTGCGTCTTCGCCTGGTATCCGACGGCGTCGATGCCCTTGTCCGTGCCGATGCCCTCGGTCTGTTCCTTGATCTGCTCGACCGGGTCGCCCTCACCGAAGTTGATCGGGATCGCGCCTATCTCCTCGGCCTTCTGGAGCCGCTCGGCGACCCGGTCCACGACGAAGACCTTCCTCGCGCCGCGCAGCAGGGCCGAGTAGGCGGCCATCAGGCCGACCGGCCCGGCACCGTACACCGCGACGCTCTCGCCGGGGCGGACGTCGGCGAGTTCGCAGCCGTGATAGCCGGTGGGGAAGATGTCGGCGAGCAATATGAAATCACGCTCGTGCTCCTGCCCCGGCGGCAGCTTCAGGCAGTTGAAGTCGGCGTAGGGGACGCGCAGATATTCGGCCTGGCCGCCCTTCCAGGGGCCCATGGCGACGTAGCCGTAAGCACCGCCCGCGAAACCGGGATTGACGGTCGTACAGAATGCGGTGAATCCGTCGACGCAGTTGGTGCAGAACCCGCAGGCGACGTTGAAGGGCATGACCACACGGTCGCCCTTCTTGAGGCCGGTGACGCCCTGGCCGATTTCGTCGATGATTCCCATGTTCTCGTGGCCGAAGACGATGCCGGGCTCGGCAGCCGTACGGCCCTCGTACATGTGCAGGTCCGAGCCGCAGATCGCGGTGGTGGTGATCCGCACGATCACATCGTTCGGATGCTGGATGCTGGGCTTTTCAACATCTTCGACAGCGACGTCGAAAGGTCCCTTGTATACGACGGCCTTCATGGCTGCCACCTTTCGTTCGGCTATGCGTGTGTGATTTCCCCGCGTGACCCATATCTCATGGTTCTCCGCCCTGCCCGATGAGGCAAGTCGGTACTCTCCGGTGAATACACCCGGCGCCGTACCATGAAATGGAGAGGTCGGCGAAACATGTCTGCTCAGCGACTGGGAACTTTGCTTGTCTCCGCACCGGGACTGTCCGGCACCGTCTACCCGCCCGGAACGACCGTGACCGTCCAGGGCCGCGGCTCGGCTGTCGACGCCTTCGTCAACGGGGACTGGCTCGCTCTGTCGTGGTGGGAGTTCTCCGACGGTCTTCGCGAGGACATCTCGGACCGGGACTGACCAAGGCTGACCAGGTCGCGGCAGCACTCGCCGTCGCACCAACTCCCGCCCTGCGCGCGGCAGTCGCACGGATGTATCGGATCCTCACCACCGCCGGGTTGCGATCTCCCGTAGCCATGGCTCCTCCCGGACGGCCGGGAGCCGGACCAGGGTGTCCCGGAAGACATACTCATCGACTCGGAACCGGTGCCGGGCACGCGGCAGGGGCGGGTCGTCGCGGAGGATTTCGGCCGGCATGACGCCGGACGCGGGGATCGGCAGGTGCGGTCGGGGGAAGGCCAGCCACAGCCACACCCCGAAGGGCAACGGGACCGAGTACGCGGAGGTGGCCAGGCCGCCGCCCGGGGTCCAGAACTCCGCCGTCCCCGGGTGGGTCGGCACCAGGAGGATGTCGGCGTGCGGGGCGGGAACGGGCAGTCCAGGTCCGGCCAGTACCGCGCGGCGCGGTGTCGCGCCCGTGGGGAGCAGGGCGTCGAGGGCGGGTTGGAACACCTCCTCGATCAGGCCGCCGTGCGGGACGGTCACGGGCTCGCCTCGTGAGGCCACCAGCAGGTGCGCGAGCGCGTGGCCGGCCGCCGCCTCCCATCGCGGGCTCCATGACCAGAAGTGGTACGTCCCCGACCGGCCTCCCCAGCGGGGGATCGACTCGAACGGGGGCGTGCGCCTGCCCGCCGCCAGCAACTCGGCCCAGGAGTGGGGTGCGGTGTCGGTGCCTTCGACCGGGCAGGGGCGTACCGCGTTCGGGGCGAGCCACACCACCTGCCATTGCGAGCAGTCGTCGACGCGGGTCGCCACGGGCAGGCCGCATGCCTCGCAGAGCATGTTGGGCCCGCTGCCCCCGCCGAGGCCGCAGCAGGCGGCGCTTCCGTCCTCCGGGATCAGCAGGGTGCCCCGGGTGTCTCCGGGCGCGATGGCGATCGCGCCGGTCACGCCGTCGGACAGTGCCCGGACCGGCGCGTAAATTCCACGGGCCGCCGCCTCGTCCGGATCGACGTCCTCCCACATCCGCCACGGCGGCCCCCAGGGCTCCGGGTCGACGGCGAAGGTGCCCGGCTCCATGAGCACCGGGAGCTGCGCACCATTCCCGTAGGTCTGATGGGCGTGGACCGGCAGGGCGACCTGGGACAGCGGTGCGGTCAGCGCGGCGCCGCACCCGGCGCACTCGAACTCGAAGACGGACACGTCCCTCCCCAGGAATCAGGGGGATCGTCGCAGCTCATCCACGCCCGGCCAACACGTTTTCCGTCCGGTTGCGTGGCAGATGTGGAACGTGCGTCGCGCGCCAGGGAACCACCCTCGTCCTCGGTGCCGGGCGCTCCTCCACGGGCGCATTCTCGTAGTGTGCCCGTCACGCACGGTAGTTCAGACCGTTCGGCCGGGCCGGCGACATCACGTGCCAACGAGCCGAAGGAGACCCCCCATGACGTCCGCGACTCCCAAGCCGCCGCTCCCCCGCCGTACCCCGCAGCGCATCGCCCCCGACAAGATCCAGGAGGCCGTCGAGGCGCGCGACGCGCTGGCGGCGGCGCTGACCAGCGCCGGTATCCAGTTGCCCGCGATGGATGTCCGCACCCCGTGGCCCGTCACCGACGACAGCGACGCCGGACGCGCCACCCGCTACGCCCTCGTCCATCTCGGCGTCTGCTCCGCGCCGGTGGCGCTGGCGCTGGCCGCGGTGATCGTGGACGGGGCGGGGCGGTGACAGACGGTACGCGGCCGGTGAGGGAGACTCCCGCGCCCGCATCGGCCCTACCGCCCGCGCCCGCCGTACCGCCCGCGTCACCCGTCGGGATCCGCGTCGGGGACACCGTCCACGACCCGGCGCGCGACCGGGTCGGCGTCGTCATGGCCCGGCAGGGCCCGTACTACCAGCTCCGCCCGCTCGGCGGCGGCCGCGAGTGGGACGCAGACCCGGCCCGCGTCCGGCCACTGACCCCGGCCGAACTGCTCAGCGCCCGCGTCGCGGACGCCAACACGCGCAGCCGTACCGCCCTCGGCGACGTGCCGGGGAGGTGAGCGGGGCCGGGCGGCGGCGTCATGTCGTCTCCGGCTCCGACTCCCTTTCGCGGTCGCGCAGTTCACGTCTGAGAATCTTCCCGGACGCCGCACGGGGGACGCCCCCGATGAACTCGACCTGGCGGACCTTCTTGTGCGGCGCGACGTGTTCGGCGACGTAGGCCATGACGTCCGCCTCGGTCAGTCCGGGCGCCGTGGGCTGGCGGACGACGTACGCCTTCGGGATCTCGTTCCCGTCCTCGTCGTACACGCCGATCACCGCCGCGTCGGCTATCGACTCGTGCGTCAGCAGCAGTGCTTCGAGGTCGGCGGGGGCGACCTGGAAGCCCTTGTACTTGATCAGCTCCTTCACCCGGTCGACCACGAACAGCCAGCCGTCGGCGTCGACACGGCCGATGTCACCGGTGTGCACCCAGCCGTCGGTGTCGATCATGTGGGCCGTCTCCTCGGGCTGGCCGAGGTAGCCCTTCATGACCTGCGGGCCGCGGATGAGGACTTCACCGGCGGCGCCCGCGGGGGCGTCCGTGCCGGGGTCGTCGAGCGAGACGATGCGCATCTCGGTGCTGGGCAGGAGCTTCCCCACCGCCCCGGCGGGCGGGTTGTCGGCGTCCAGCGGGACCACGTGCGTGCCCGGTGACAGCTCGGTCATGCCGTACGCCTGGCGGACGGGCGGCAGGCCCAGGCGGGCCGAACAGGCTTCGGCGAGGCGGGAGTCGAGGGGTGCGGCGGAGCAGACGATGTAGTCGAGCGAGGACAGGTCGTAGCGGGCGACGGCCGGGTGCTTGGCGAGGGCGAGGACGATCGGCGGGGCGACGTACAGGCCGTTGATGCGGTGCCTCTCGATCGCGCCGAGGAACTGGTCGAGGTCGAAGCGCGGCAGTACGACGACGGTGGCGCCGGTGCGCAGCGGTGCGTTCATCAGGGCAGTGAGGCCGTAGATGTGAAAGAAGGGAAGCACGGCGAGGATGCGGTCGCCGGGGCGCATCGGGATGACGGGGTCGAGCTGCGCGAGATTGGTGGCGATGGAGCGGTGCGTCAGCATGACGCCCTTGGGGGTGCCGGTGGTGCCGGAGGAGTAGGGCAGCGCCGCGATGTCCTCGGCGGGGTCGATCTCGACATCGGTCTCGGTGCCGGGGGTCGCGGTCGGCTCCGTGGCGATCATGTCGAGGACCGAGCGGTGGCCCGGCGCCCGGTCGCAGACGAAGATCTCCTCGATGCCGCCCACCAACTCGGCCGATCTGCGGGCGACTTCGAGCAGCGGCGACACGGTGACGATCCAGCGGGCCGAGGAGTCACGGAGCTGCTTCGCGAACTCCTCGGCGGTGGACAGCGGATGGACGGTGGTGACGGAGGCGCCCGCGCGGGTGGCGCCGTAGAACGCGACCGGATACGCGACGGTGTTGGGGCTGTGCAGGGCCAGTACGTCGCCCTTGCGCAGACCGGCCTCGGTGAGAGCAGCGGCGATACGGCGGTGGAAGACGTCCAGTTGGGCGTAGGTGACGGTGGTGCCGGCGTCCGTACCGTCCACGAGGGCGACGGTGTCGCCGAACTCGGCCGCGCGGCCGAGGACCGCCTCGTGGATGGGTCGGTCGACCGCTTCGATGTTCGCGTACTCGCTGTGAAAGATCACCATGACGAGAGCCCCTTCGACGCGTGGACGTACGAACGCGAGAACGCGTGGACGCACAGAATGGCGTGCCTCAGTACGATTTGGGGAGACCCAGGGACTGGTGGGATACGTAGTTCAGGATCATTTCGCGGCTGACGGGCGCGATACGGGCCACGCGTGACGCCGTGATCAGGGACGCCAGGCCGTACTCGCGGGTGAGCCCGTTGCCGCCGAGCGTGTGCACCGCTTGGTCGACGGCGCGTACGCACGCCTCCCCCGCCGCGTACTTGGCCATGTTCGCCGCCTCGCCCGCGCCCGCGTCGTCGCCCGCGTCGTACAGGTGCGCGGCCTTGCGCATCATCAGCCGGGCGAGTTCGATCTCGATGTGCGCCTGGGCGAGCGGGTGCGCGATGGCCTGGTGCGCGCCGATCGGCTGCTGCCAGACCTGGCGGGTCTTGGCGTAGTCGACGGCCTTGTCGAGCGCGTACCGGCCCATGCCGAGGGCGAAGGCGGCGGTCATGACGCGTTCGGGATTGAGTCCGGCGAAGAGCTGGAGCAGCCCGGCGTCCTCGTCGCCGACGAGGGCGTCGGCGGGAAGCCGTACATCGTCCAGCACCAGCTCGAACTGCTTCTCCACCGCCTGGAGTTCCATGTCGATCTGGGAGCGGTGGAAGCCCTGCGCGTCGCGCGGGACGATGAAGAGGCAGGGCTTGAGTGAGCCGGTCCTGGCGTCCTCGGTGCGGCCCACGACGAGGGTGGCGTCGGTGATGTCGACGCCGGAGACGAAGACCTTGCGGCCGTTGAGTATCCAGCCGCCGCCGTCGCTCTCGGCGGCTCTGCGGGCGGTGGTGGTGATGCGGTGCGAGTTGGATCCGGCGTCGGGCTCGGTGATGCCGAAGGCCATCGTGCGGGAGCCGTCGGCGAGGCCGGGGAGCCATGCGCGCTTCTGTGCCTCGGTGCCGAAGCGGGCGATGACGGTGCCGCAGATGGCGGGCGACACGACCATGAGAAGCAGGGGGCAGCCGGCGGCACCCAACTCTTCCAGGACGATGGAGAGTTCGGCGAGGCCGCTGCCTCCGCCGCCGTACTCCTCGGGCAGGTTGACGCCGAGATAGCCGAGCTTGCCCGCCTCGCTCCACAGCGTCTCGCGGTCGAAGGCGCGCCCGTGACGGCGGCCGAGGGCGGCGACGGCGGCGCGGAGGTCCTGGTGTTCCTGCGTTTCGACGATGCTCATGAGTCCCCCTGTGAGGTGTCGGGCTGTGGGGTGCCTGGCTGCGCGGTGTCGGGCTGCGCGCCGGTCTGCGCGCCGGTCTGCGCGGTGTCGGTGACTACGGCGAGGAGCGCGCCGACCTCGACCTGGCTGCCGGGGGCGGCGTGGAGCGCGGTGAGCGTGCCGGAGGCGGGAGAGACGATGCGGTGCTCCATCTTCATGGCCTCCAGCCAGATGAGCGGCTGCCCGGCGGTGACGGCGCTGCCCTCGCCGATCCCGTCGGCGATCCGTACGACGGTGCCGGGCATGGGCGCGAGCAGCGAACCGGGCGCGGTGGCGGTGCGGGGGTCGGTGAAGCGGGGGTGGACGCGGAGGCGGTACGAGGCGGTGGGGCCGTCCACGTAGACGTGGCCGCCCCCGTACTCCCCGTACTCCTCGCACTCCTCGTACTCCGCCACGTCGAAGTGCCGCAGCACTCCGTCGACTTCGAGGCTGACGCGGTCGGGCGCGACGGCGACGGCGCGCACCGCGTCGTCCTCGACGTGGAACCCGTCGCGGGTGCGGTGGTAGCGCACCTCGTACCCGCCGTACGTCTTGGTCTGCGGCTGCGACGCGAGGTTCCGCCACCCGCCGACGCGGTGCCCGCGCCGGACGGCGTCGGCGAGCGCGGCGGCGAGGGCGGCGCGGCGCGCGTTGTCGTCGCCGCCCGGCTCCGGCCCGGTGAGCGTCGTCAGGTGCCGGTCGTAGAACCCCGTGTCGGCCTGCCCGCCGGTGAACTCCGGGTGACGCAGGGACCGTACGAGCAGTTCGCGGTTGGTGACCGGCCCGTGGACCCTGGCCCGCCGCAGCGCGTCGGCCAGCACCCGCACGGCCTCGGCGCGGGTGGGCGCCCAGGCGACGACCTTGGCGAGCATGGAGTCGTAGTGCACCCCCACCCGGTCACCGGGCCCGTACCCGGCGTCGACGCGGAGACGGGGCTGCTCCCCTCGTACGGCGAGGGCGGGTCCCCGCACCGTCAGCGCGTGCACCCGCCCTGGCTGCGGCGCCCACCCCTGGGCCGGGTCCTCCGCGTACAGGCGGGCCTCCACCGCGTGGCCGTGGGCGGCGGGCGGCTCCGGGGACAGCTTCGCGCCTTCCGACAGGGCGAGTTGGAGCGCCACCAGGTCGAGGCCGAACACCTCCTCCGTCACCGGGTGTTCGACCTGGAGGCGGGTGTTCATCTCCAGGAAGTACGCGCGGCCCGCCGGCGAGATCAGGAACTCGACCGTGCCCGCGCCCCGGTACTCCACCGCGCGCGCCGCCGCGACCGCCGCGTCCGTCAGCGTCGCGTGCAGCTCCGCCGGCAGACCGGGCGCCGGGGACTCCTCGATCACCTTCTGGTGGCGTCGCTGCAAGGAGCAGTCGCGCGTGCCCAGCGCCCACACCGTGCCGTGCGCGTCGGCGAGGATCTGGACCTCGACGTGCCGGCCCCGCTCCACGTACGGCTCCGCGAAGACCTCGCCGTCGCCGAACGCCGACCGGGCCTCGGCCGACGCCGCCGCCAACTCGTCCGCGAAATGGCCCAGTTCACGGACCACCCGCATACCCCGGCCGCCACCGCCCGCCGCCGCCTTCAGGAGCAGCGGCAGGTCCGCCTCCGTCACCGACGCGACATCGAGAGCGGCCAGCAGCGGGACGCCCGCCGACGCCATCAGCTCCTTCGCCCGCGTCTTGGACGCCATCGCCTCGATCGCCTCCGGCGGCGGCCCCACCCACACCAGCCCGGCGTCCAGCACCGCCCGTGCGAACTCCGCGTTCTCCGACAGGAATCCGTAGCCGGGATGCACCGCGTCAGCGCCCGCCGCGAGGGCCGCCTTCACGATCAGGTCGCCGCGCAGATACGTGTCGGCGGGCGCCGACCCCGGCAGCCGTACCGCCGTGTCCGCCTCCCGTACGTGCAGCGCGTCGGCGTCCGCGTCCGAGAAGACCGCGACCGTGCCGATGCCCCGCTCCCGGCAGGTGCGGAAGACCCGGCACGCGATCTCGCCCCGATTCGCGACAAGAAGAGTGGTGATCAACGTAAGCCTCACATTCGGAAGACGCCGAAGCCCGCCCGTACGCCCTCGACCGGCGCCGTGTGGACCGCCGACAGGCACAGGCCGAGCACCGTGCGGGTGTCACGCGGGTCGATGACCCCGTCGTCGTAGAGCCGCCCGGACAGGAACGCCGGCAGGGACTCCGACTCGATCTGCGCCTCCACCATCGCGCGCAGCGCCGCGTCGCCGTCCTCGTCGTACGGCAGCCCCTTCGCCGCCGCCGACGCGCGCGCCACGATCGAGAGCACACCGGCCAGTTGCTGCGGCCCCATCACCGCGGACTTGGCGCTCGGCCAGGCGAAGAGGAAGCGCGGGTCGTAGGCCCGGCCGCACATGCCGTAGTGCCCGGCGCCGTACGACGCGCCCATCAGGACCGACAGATGCGGCACCGTCGAGTTGGCGACCGCGTTGATCATCATCGCGCCGTGCTTGATGATGCCGCCCTGCTCGTACTCCTTGCCGACCATGTAGCCGGTGGTGTTGTGCAGGAAGATCAGCGGGATGTCGCGCTGGTTGGCGAGCTGGATGAACTGCGCGGCCTTCTGCGACTCGGCGCTGAACAGCACGCCCTGCGCGTTGGCCAGCACCCCCACCGGATAGCCGTGCAGCCGCGCCCAGCCCGTCACCAGGCTCGGCCCGTACAGCGGCTTGAACTCGTCGAAGTCCGACCCGTCCACGATCCGCGCCACCACCTCGCGCGGGTCGAAGGGGATCTTCAGATCGCCGGGGACGATGCCCAGCAGCTCGTCCTCGTCGTACTTCGGCGGCTCGGCGAGGCCCGGATCGGGCCGCGCCTTGCGGTGGTTGAGGCGGGCGACGATCCGCCGCGCCTGGCGGATCGCGTCCGGCTCGTCCACCGCGAAGTGGTCGGCGAGCCCCGAGTGGCGGGCGTGCATCTCGGCGCCGCCGAGCGATTCGTCGTCGCTCTCCTCGCCCGTCGCCATCTTCACGAGCGGCGGTCCGCCGAGGAAGACCTTCGACCGTTCCTTGATCATCACGGTGTGGTCGGACATGCCGGGGACGTACGCGCCGCCCGCCGTCGAGTTGCCGAAGACGACCGCCACGGTGGGAATCCCGGCGGCGGAGAGCCGCGTCAGATCGCGGAACAGCGCGCCGCCGGGGATGAAGATCTCCTTCTGGGAGGGGAGATCGGCGCCGCCGGACTCGACGAGGCTGATGAGCGGGAGCCGGTTCTCGTACGCGATCTGGTTGGCGCGCAGCGCCTTCTTCAGCGTCCAGGGGTTGGAGGCGCCGCCGCGCACGGTCGGGTCGTTGGCGGTGATGACGCATTCGACACCCTCCACGACGCCGATGCCGGTGACCATGGACGCGCCGACGGGATAGTCACTGCCCCAGGCGGCGAGCGGGGAGAGTTCGAGGAACGGGGTGTCGGGGTCGAGCAGCAGCTCGACCCGTTCGCGGGCGAGAAGCTTTCCGCGTTTACGGTGCCGGGCCACGTACTTCTCGCCGCCACCGGCCAGCGCCTTGGCGTGCTCCGTGCCGAGGTCGGCGAGCTTGGTGAGCATCTCGGCGCGGTGCGCGGCGTATTCGGGGGACGTGACGTCCAGCGCCGAGTGGAACACGGTCACAGGAGTACCTCCGGGATGTCGGCGTGGCGGGAGCGCAGCCACTCGCCGAGCGCCTTGGCCTGCGGGTCGAAGCGGGCCTGGGCGGCGACGCCCTCGCCGAGGAGGCCCTGGACGGTGAAGTTGAGCGCCCTGAGGTTCGGCAGGACATGTCGGGTGACCGTCAAGTCGGCAGTCTCCGGGAGGAGTTGGCGGAACCGGTCGACGGTCAGCTCGTGCGCGAGCCAGCGCCAGGCGTCGTCCGTGCGCACCCAGACGCCGACGTTGGCGTCCCCGCCCTTGTCGCCGCTGCGGGCGCCCGTGACCAGACCGAGGGGGGCGCGGCGGGTCGGCCCGGCGGGCAGCGGGGCGGGGAGTTTGGGCTCGGGGACGGGCTCAAGTGGCTTCGTGTGTACGGGGGTTGGCACCCGGACCTGTGCGCCGTCGGGCAGCACGGCCGTGTGCGGTACGTCGGCCGCGGCCACGTAGGCCGCCTCGAAGACGCCGTAGGGCGCGCCCTTGCCGGGCGGCGCGGTGACATGGAAACCGGGGTAACTGCCCAGCGCCAGTTCGACGGCGGCGCCGCTGACCGCGCGGCCGACGGCGTCGGGGTCGCTGTCGCGAACGACCAGCCGCAGCAGGGCACTTGCCGTCTCCTCGGTGTCCGCGTCCGCGCGATCGGTGCGGGCCAGCTCCCAACGGACGTGCTTCGGGGCCCGGTCGGCGCGCGCGAACGCGTCCGCGACCTGCTCGCGCACCAGCCGCGCCTTCGCGTCGATGTCGAGGCCGGTGAGGACGAACACGATCTCGTTGCGCCAGCCGCCGAGCCGGTTCAGCCCGACCTTGAGCGTGGGGGGCGGCGCCTCGCCGCGTACGCCTGCGAGCCTGACCCGGTCGGGGCCGTCCTGGGTGAGCCGTACGGTGTCGAGCCTGGCCGTCACGTCGGGCCCCGCGTACCGGGCGCCTCCGGTCTCGTACAGCAACTGCGCGGTGACGGTGCCGATGTCGACGATGCCGCCGGTGCCGGGGTGCTTGGTGATGACGGCGGAGCCGTCGGCGTGGAGTTCGGCGAGCGGGAAGCCGGGGCGGCGGAAGGTGCGTGTGGCGCGGTCGGCTTGGGCGTCGTGGTCGGCGTGCGCGTCGTGGTCGGTGAAGAAGGCGTAGTTGCCGCCCGTGGCCTGGGTGCCGCACTCCAGGACGTGCCCGGCGACGACGGCTCCGGCGAGTTCGTCCAGGTGAGTGGCGTCCCACCCGAAGTGGGCGGCGGCGGGTCCGGTGACCAGGGCCGCGTCCGTGACACGGCCGGTCACCACCACATCGGCGCCCGCCCGCAGGCACTCCGCGATACCGGCGCCGCCGAGATAGGCGTTGGCGGTGAGCACGCCCTCGCCCCAGGCGCGGCCGGCGCCGGTGCCGGTGCCGGCCGTCAGCAGGTCGTCGCCCTCGACGTGTGCCACGCGCACGGGGACGCCGACGCGTTCGGCGAGTTCGCGTACGGCGGTGGCGAGCGCGGCCGGGTTCAGTCCGCCCGCGTTGGCGACGATCTTCACGCCGTGCTCGTGCGCGAGTCCGAGCCCTTCCTCCAACTGCCGCAGGAACGTCTTGGCATAGCCGGACCCGGGGTTCTTCAGCCGGTCGCGGCCGAGGATGAGCATGGTCAGCTCGGCGAGGTAGTCGCCGGTGACGACGTCGAGGGGGCCGCCGGTGAGCATCTCGCGCAGCGCGTCGAAGCGGTCGCCGTAGAAGCCGGAGGCGTTGCCGATCCGCAGGACTTCGGAGGTACGCGGGCGGGCGCTCACCGTCCGGTCCCCTTCGCCGGGCGGCCGGGACCGGCGGGGCCCGCGAAAGCCTGCGCGATGTCCAGCCACCGGTCGGCGTCCGCGCCCTCGGCCCGTACGGCGAGGTCGGCGCGGTGCGCGCGCTGCGTGACGAGCAGACAGAAGTCGAGGGCGGGGCCGGTGACGCGCTGGCCGGCGTCCTCGGGGCCGTACGTCCACAACTCCCCGTCCGGAGAGGTGAGTTCGACCCGGAAGGGCGCGGCGGGCGGCTGCTCGCCACGGACGAAGTAGGCGTAGTCACGGGCCCGTACGCCGATCCACGCCACATGCCGCAGCCGCGCGGTGGGCTCGCGCCGTACACCGAGGGCGTCCGCGATGTCCTGACCGTGCGCCCAGGTCTCCATCAGCCGCGCGGTCGCCATCGACGGCGCGCTCATCGGCGGCCCGTACCAGGGGAAACGCGCACCGGCGGGTACGGAGCGCAGCGCCCGTTGAAGCTGTTCGCGGCCCTCGCGCCAGTGGGCGAGGAGTTGGCGGGGCGGCAGTACGGCGCCGGCCTCGGCGCCCTCGTCCACGAAGGAGTCCGGAGCGGCGAGCGCCTTCGCGGCCTCGTCGGCGAAGGCGGCCTCGTCGGTCACGGCGAGGAGGGACGCGCTGTCGGTCCAGGCGAGATGGGCGATCTGGTGGGCGACGGTCCAGCCGGACGCCGGGGTCGGGAGCGCCCAGCTCCTGTCGTCCAACTCGGCTACGAGCCGGTCGACTTCCTCGCTCTCGCTGCGCAGATCGTCGAGGAGGGGCGCGGCAGGGTCGGACACGGAATGCGCTCCGATCGGGCTCTCGGGACACGGCGTCGTACGTGTCCCGGAGCATGGCAGCGCCCGTAGAAACAAGCAAGCGTGCTTGCTTTACTCCTTGAGGCCCTTGCTCAGGTCCTTGCTCAGGTCCCTGTCCCGGTCCTTCAGCTCCGCGAGGCGCCGCTCCTCCTTGCGCCTCCTGCCCGCCTGCGTCCGGACCGCGCCCATGCTCGCCGCGATGACCAGCGCGATCGCCAGCGCGTCGGTGAAGGAGAGCCCCTGGCTCAGGAGGAAGAAGCCGGCCATGGCGGCGACGGCCGGTTCGATGCTCATCAGGATCGCGAACGTCGGCGCGGGCAGCCGCCGCAGGGCGAGCAGTTCCAGGGTGTACGGCAGGACCGACGACAGCAGCGCGACCGCGAGGGCCAGCCCGACCGTGGACGGCACGATCAGCTTCGAGCCCGCCTCCATGATGCCCAGCGGCAGGGTCAGTACGGCACCGAAGGCCATGGCGAGCGCGAGCCCGTCGGCCTGCGGGAAGCGCTGCCCGGTCCGGGCGCTGAAGACGATGTACGTGGCCCACATCGCACCGGCCCCGACGGCGAACGCCGCGCCCACCGGATCGAGCCGGTCGAACCCGCCCCCGCTGAGCAGCACCACACCGGCGAGCGCGAGCCCGGCCCACAGGAGATTGCCGAGCCTGCGGGAGGCGATCACGGAGAGGGTGAGGGGGCCGAGGACCTCCAGGGTCACAGCGGCGCCCAGCGGGATGCGATCGGCGGCCTGGTAGAAGAGGAGGTTCATCGTCGCCAGGACGGCGCCGAAGACGAGCACGGTGCCCCAGTCGGCGCGCGAGTGGCCACGGACCTTGGGCCGGCAGACCACGAGCAGCACGACGGCGGCGAGCACGAGCCGCAGTGTCACCACACCGACGGCGCCGGCGCGCGGCATCAGCAGTACGGCGATGGCGGCACCGAACTGCACGGAGACAACGCCCCCGAGGACGAGCGCGACGGGCCCGAGCGCCCGCCGCCCGTTCTCCGCCGGGGCCCCGGCGGCTGCCCCCGCGGCCTCGGGTACGGAGACGGCGACACCGACGGCTGCGGTACGCGGCTCGTCCACGGGAACCTCCTCCGGATCAATTGGGGTCGAGATCATTTAGGGCAGCACAATGGACTGCGGGATCTAACATACTGCACTCCGAAACGCACCGTTCACCGCGTCCGCTCCCTACGGTAGGCGGCGCCCCGGCGGCTCCAGCGCCTCCGCCAGGACCTCCGCCAGGTGCCGCGCGCCGCCCGCCGCCAGTTGGTCGAGTTGGGTACGGCACGAGTAGCCATCCGCCAGGAGTTCCGTACCCTCCGCCGCCGCCCGGACCGCCGGGAGCAGTTGGTCCTCCGCGCACGCCACCGAGACGTCGTAGTGACCCTTCTCGAAGCCGAAGTTGCCCGCCAGGCCGCAGCAGCCGCCGCTCAACTCGCCTGTCAGGCCCGCCCGTTCGCGCAGCCGGCGCTCCGCCGCGTCGCCGAGGACCGCGTGCTGGTGGCAGTGGGTCTGGCCCGCGACCGGGCGGTTGACCTCGGGCGGCTGCCAGTTGGGGGCGCACTCCTCCAGGGTCTGGGCGAACGTCCGCACGGACGCGGCGAGTCGGGCCGCGCGGGGGTCGTCCGCGAGGAGTTCCGGCAGGTCGGTCTTGAGCGCGGCGGCGCAGCTCGGTTCCAGGACGACCACCGGCAGGGCCCGGTCGAGCAGCGGTTCCATCCGATCCAGGGTGCGGCGCATGACGGCGCGGGCCTGGTCGAGCTGGCCGGTGGAGACGTACGTGAGGCCGCAGCACACCCCGCCCGGCGGCAGCGTGTGCGGGACGCCGGCCGCGTCCAGGACTCGTACGGCCGCCTTCCCCACGGACGGCGACAGGTGCTCCGTAAAGGTGTCCGGCCACAGCACCACCGCCGGATCGCTCGGGCGCTCGCGCCGCTGCCGCCGCAGCCACCGGGTGAACGTCTGCGGCGCCAGGCGCGGGATCGAGCGCTCCGGGGCGATCCCGCCCAGCCGCTTGGCCAGCGCGGCGGCTCCCGGCAGCCGTACCGCCGTGTTCAGCGCGCCCGCGAAGGGAGCGGCGGCCCGGAGCCAGCGCGGCAGCCGGCCCATCGCGTAGTGCGCGGCGGGCCGCCGCCGGCCCTCGTAGTGGTGGTGCAGGAACTCGGCCTTGTACGTGGCCATGTCGACGCCCACCGGGCAGTCGCTGCGGCAGCCCTTGCAGGACAGGCAGAGGTCGAGCGCGTCCTTGACCTCCGTCGAGCGCCAGCCGTCCGTCACGACCTCTCCGGCGAGCATCTCGTGCAGCAGCCGGGCGCGCCCGCGCGTGGAGTGCTGTTCGTCGCCCGTCGCGCGGAACGAGGGGCACATCACCCCGGCGCCCGAACTGGGCCCCTCCACACGGCACTTGGCGACGCCGACGCAGCGCCGTACGGCCGCCGAGAAGTCCCCGCCCACGACACCGTCCACCTCGCCGTCGTGCGGGTAGGCGAAGGCGACGTCGACCCGTTCACGCGGCAGGACCTCGAAGCGCAGGTTCTCGTCCAGCCGGGCCGGCCGGGCGATCGAGCCGGGGTTCATCCCGCCCGCCGGGTCCCACACGTCCTTGAACCGCCCGAAGAGAGCGGTCAGTTCGTCCCCGTACATCTTCGGCAGCAGCTCCGAGCGCGCCAGCCCGTCGCCGTGCTCGCCGGAGAGCGAGCCGCCGTGGGCGACGACGAGCCCGGCGACGTCCTCGGAGAACCGGCGGAAGCGCCGTACGCCTTCGGTGCTCAACAGGTCGAAGTCGATGCGGACATGGATGCAGCCGTCGCCGAAGTGCCCGTACGGCGTGCCGCGCAGCCCGTGCTCGGCGAGCAGCGCGCGGAAGTCCCGCAGATACGCGCCGAGTTGGGCCGGCGGTACGGCGCAGTCCTCCCAGCCCGGCCACGCCTCGCCGCCGTCGGCGTTGCGGGTGGCGGTGCCCGACGCGTCCTCCCGTACCCGCCACAACGCCCGGATCCCGGCCGGGTCGGCCACGACCGTGCCGTCCAGGGCGTCGGCGGCGCGCACGATCCGCTCGGCGTGCGCGCGGGCCTCGGCGGCGGTGGCGCCGCCGGTCTCCACGAAGAGCCAGGCGCCGCCGCGCGGCAGGTCGTGCGGTCCGGGGACGAGGTCGTCGGCCATGCCCTCGACGGTGAGCGGGTGGTACGGCAGCAGCCCGGCGGCCGCCTCGGCCGCCGCGCTCTCGTCGGGGTAGCCGAGGACCGCGAGCGCCCGCGCGGGCGGCGAGTCGACCAGCCGTACGACGGCTTCCGTGACGACGCCGAGCGTGCCCTCGCTGCCGCAGAACGCGCGGGCGAGGTCGGTGCCGTTCTCGGGGAGCAGCGCGTCGATCGCGTAGCCGGAGATGAGACGCGGCAGGCCGGTGGGGTAACCGGTGCGCAGGAGCGCGAGGTTGCCCTCGACGAGGGGCCGCAGGCCGGCGGGGGCGCCGTCCCAGCCCTGGGCGAGCCGTACGGACGTGCCGTCGTACGTCGTGACCGACAGCTCGTGGACGTTGTCGGCGGTCGTCCCCCACGCGACCGAGTGCGACCCGCACGAGTTGTTGCCGATCATGCCGCCGAGTGTGCAGCGGCTGTGCGTGGAGGGGTCGGGCCCGAAGGTCAGGCCGTGCGGTGCGACGGTGTCGCGCAGCCGGTCGAGGACGACGCCGGGCTGTACCACGGCGGTACGCGCCTCGGGGTCGACCGACACGATCGAGCGAAGATGCCGGGTGAGATCGAGGACGACGCCGACGCCGATCGCGTTCCCGGCGATCGAGGTGCCGCCGCCGCGCGGGACGACGGGCACGCCGTGCGTACGGCAGACGTCGAGGGCCGCCGCGATGTCGGCAGCGTCGCGCGGGGCGACGACGCCGACGGGAACGCGGCGGTAGTTGGAGGCGTCCATGGTGACCAGGGCGCGGGCGGCGGCGCGGAAGTCCACGTCGCCGCGGACGGCTCGCGCCAGGTCTCTGGCCAAGGCGGTGGCGTCCGCGGCTGCCTTCGCGGGTGCCGTGCGCATCGCTGTTTCCCGGTTCCTCTGACGCTCCCTGTGCTCAGCCATTCCCCCAGGATGCCCCGCCTCCCGTATCTCACGACGTGAACCGCTCCCGTGACGGCCGACGGAAAACGTCTAGGCTGCCGCCCGTGGCCGATATTCAGATTCCCGCTGACATCAAGCCCGCCGACGGTCGTTTCGGCGCTGGCCCCTCCAAGGTGCGTACGGAGGCGGTGGACGCCCTGGCCGCCACCGGTACGTCTCTCCTCGGCACGTCCCACCGCCAGGCCCCGGTGAAGAACCTGGTCGGCGCGGTGCGCGACGGTGTGCGCGAGCTGTTCCAGCTCCCCGAGGGCTACGAGGTGATCCTGGGCAACGGCGGCTCCACCGCCTTCTGGGACATCGCGACGCACGGTCTGATCGAGAACAAGTCGCAGCACCTGACCTTCGGTGAGTTCTCGTCGAAGTTCGCGAAGGCGTCGAAGCTCGCGCCGTGGCTGGCCGAGCCGACCGTCATCTCCTCCTCGCCGGGCACCCACCCGGACCCGGAGGCCGAGGCGGGCGTGGACGTCTACGCGCTCACGCACAACGAGACCTCCACCGGTGTCGCCGCCCCGGTCAAGCGGGTCGCGGGCGCCGACGAGGGCGCGCTCGTGCTGGTCGACGCGACGTCCGGCGCGGGCGGCCTGCCGGTCGACATCGCCGAGACCGACGTCTACTACTTCGCCCCGCAGAAGTCCTTCGCCTCCGACGGCGGCCTGTGGATCGGCGTCTTCTCGCCGGCCGCGCTGGAGCGCGCCGCGCGCGTCCACGGCTCGGGCCGGCACGTGCCGGAGTTCTTCTCGCTGCCGACGGCGATCGACAACTCGCTGAAGAACCAGACGTACAACACCCCGGCGCTCGCGACGCTCTTCCTGCTGAACGAGCAGCTGACCTGGCTGAACACCCAGGGCGGCCTGGCCTGGTCGACCGCCCGCACGGCGACGTCGGCGCGGGCGCTGTACGGCTGGGCGGAGTCGTCCAAGTACGCGACCCCGTTCGTGCTCGACCCGGCGCACCGCTCGCAGGTCATCGGCACGATCGACTTCTCGGACGAGATCGACGCGTCGGCGATCGCGAAGGTCCTGCGCGCGAACGGCATCGTGGACACGGAGCCGTACCGCAAGCTGGGCCGCAACCAGCTGCGGGTGGCGATGTTCCCGGCGATCGACCCGGCGGACGTCGAGGCGCTGACGGCGTGTGTCGACTACGTGATCGACAAGCTCTGACGCAGCAGGCGGCCACTGGCGCACGGCGCGTTCCGAACGCCGTGCGCCAGTAGCTGATCGCGTTCCCCGCCTACGTACAAGGCGAGTGCCCTGGTCGTCACGGTGCCGCAGGCGATCCACACGTGCGACCCGGCCTGGTCGCCGCCGACCAGGCCGGGCAGCGCCCCCTTGCCGACTGCGACCAGCCCCGCCCCGCCGCCGCTCCTCGGCACGCCGTGACCCAGGCGGACTCTCCGCGTTGAAGTCAGGTCAGCCTGACTTCGAGTGGGGTTCGGTCACCCGCGTATCCGTCAAGGGAGCCCCATGTCCACAAGTTCGGCCCCGCAGGCGCCAAGTGGCTCTCCGGAGACCCTGCTCAGGGTGGCCGACCGCCTCATGGATCAGCATCCCGGCTACCGGGTCGAGATCATCGGCGGCGCCATCAGGATCGCCCCGCTCCCCGACGCCGGTCACGCCAGGACCCTGACCGACCTCATGCACGCGTTCATCGCGGTCGATCTGCACGGCGGGGAGTCGGAGGTGCTTCAGGCGATCGGTCTCTGGCTGCCCACCGGTCCGGAAGACTTCGCCATCCCGGACCTGTCGGTGGTCGACAGTGATCTCGACAACCGTATGGTCCAGTTCAACTGCTACGACCCGGCCGCGTTCCGGCTCGTCGTGGAAGTCACCTACCTCAACTTCCAGCAGGACCTGCGCGACAAAGTCACCGCTTATGCAGAGGCCAAGATCCCCGTCTACGTGATCGTCGACCGCAAGCACAATCGTCTGCATGTCTTGACCGAGCCCATCGAGGGTGGCTACGCCAGCCACCGCATCCACGCGCCCGGTGAGCAGGTCGTCCTCCCGGACTCCATCGGCGCCGAGGTGAAGCTCGACGTCTCCGCCCTGCTCAAGGCCGGGGAGCCCAGGAAAGCAACCTGACCCTCACCGGCTCAGCCGCTGGAACCTCCGCACCGCCAGCGGTACGAACACCAGCGTGATCGCCACCGGCCAGGCCACCGACAGCAGCAGCGCGTGTTCCTCCGGCCAGCTGCCGCCGCTCGCCACCGGGTTGCCGAAGAGTTCGCGGGTCGCCGTCACCGTCGCGGACACCGGGTTCCACGCCGCGACCGTGCCCAGCCAGTCCGGCATCAGCGACGGGGCCACGAAGACGCTGGAGATCATCGTCACCGGGAAGGCGACGGCGAAGAGGCTGCCCGCCTGTTCGGGGCCGGGGAGTACGAGGCCGAGCCAGACTCCCACCCAGATCAGTGAGAAGCGCAGCAGCAGGAGCAGGCCGAAGGCCGCCAGGGCGGCGGGCAGGCCGCCGTCCGCGCGCCAGCCGATCGCCAGGGCCGTGAGCGCGAGGATCGCCAGTTCAGCGCCCGCCGTGATCAGGTCCACCGCGCCCCGGCCCGTGACCACCGCCGACGGCGCCATCGGCATCGAACGGAACCGGTCGTGGACGCCCTTGCCCGCGTCGGTGACGAAGGCCGTCGCCGTGTTCATGAAGCCGAAGGCCATCGTCATGGTGAACATGCCCGGCATCAGGAACTCCCGGTAGTCCCCGCCGCCCGGCACCTTCATGGCGCTGCCGAAGACATAGCCGTACAGCAGCACGGAGACGAGCGGGAAGCCCAACGTCCAGAGGATGAAGGAGGGTTGGCGCTGGTAGTGGGTCAGGCTGCGGCGTACGAGATTCCAGCAGTCGACCACCGCCCAGTACGCGCGGCCGTGCGTGCCCTCCGGTGCGAGGCCGACCTGAGTCGTCATGCCGCCACCTCGGTCTTCGTTGCTGTCGCGGGAGCCGGTTCCGTACGGTGGCCCGTCAGCCGCAGGAACACGTCGTCCAGGCTCGGCCTGCGCAGACCGAGGTCCTCCACCGCGATCCCCCGGTCCCGCAACTCCCGCGCCACCTCCGTCAGCGCCGCCACCCGGTCGCTGACCGGCGCGTGCACCCGGCGTGCCTCGGTGTCCGTGCCGGGCGTCGAACCCGCGACGCGGGCGACCAGTTCGGCCACCTCGGTGAGTGCGTACGCCTCGCGCACGACGACCTCGATCAGATCGCCGCCCACGGTGTTCTTCAGCTCCGCCGGGGTGTCGTCCGCGATGGCCCGCCCCCGGTCCATGACCGTGATGTGCGAGGCGAGTTTGTCGGCCTCGTCCAGATACTGCGTGGTGAGCAGCACCGTCGTACCGCCCGCCACCAGCGCCCGCACCGCGTCCCAGACCTCGCCGCGCCCGCGCGGGTCGAGCCCGGTCGTCGGCTCGTCGAGGAACAGGACCCGGGGGGCGAGGATCATCGACGCGGCGAGGTCGAGCCGGCGCCGCATGCCGCCGCTGTAGCCGCTCACGCCCTTGCCCGCCGCCTCCACCAGATCGAATCGCTCCAGCAGTTCCCCGGCGCGCAGGGCGGCCCGCCGCCCGCCGAGGTGGAAGAGCCGGCCGAACATCTCCAGGTTCTGCCGGCCGGTGAGCATCTCGTCCACCGCCGCGTACTGCCCGGTGAGCCCGATCAGGCTCCGGACGGTGCGCGGGTCGCGGCCCACGTCGACACCGGCGACGGTCGCGCGCCCGCCGTCGAGCGTGAGCAGGGTGGCGAGCGCGCGCACCGCTGTGGTCTTGCCGGCGCCGTTCGGGCCGAGGAGCCCGTGGACGGTTCCGGTGCGCACGGCGAGGTCGAAGCCGTCGAGGGCGTACGTGTCCCCGTACCGCTTGCGGATCGCTTCGGCATGTACGGCGTATTCGGTCATTGCCCCTCCAAGGAACTGAGTACGGTGTACCCGCGAAGCGTACACGGTACCCAATTACTCTCCGGCCCACTACGCTGAGGCCATGACGACGACGGAAAGCAGCGGCAGCGGCGACGTTTCACGCAGCATGGAGCTCCTCTGGGGCACCGGCGAGCGGGCCACCCGCGGCCCGAAACCGGGGCTGACGCTCGACCGGATCGTCACGGCCGCCGTCGAGATCGCGGACGCCGAAGGGCTCGCGGCGGTCTCGATGCGCAGGCTCTCCACCGAGCTGGGCGCGGGCACGATGTCGCTCTACCGCCATGTCCCCGGCCGGGCCGAACTGGTGGACCTGATGCTGGACCGCGTCCAGGGCGAGAACGGCCGTCCCCCGGAGACGGCGGGCTCAACCGGCTGGCGGAAGACCGTCGAAACGGCGGCCCGCGAGGAACTCGCCCTCTACCAGGCCCACCCCTGGCTGCTCTCCGTCAACCAGACCAGGCCCGTCCTCGGCCCCGGCGCGGTCGGCGGCATGGAGTCGATGCTCGCCGGGACCCGGGACATGGGGCTCACCGACCCTGAGCTGGTCTCCGTGATCATCATGATCAGCGGTTACGTCTCCGGGGTCGCCCGCACCCAGGTGCACTCCGTCGAGGCACAACAGACGACCGGCATCAGCGACGACGAGTTCTGGCGGGCCCAGGAGCCGATCCTGTCGTCGGTGATGACCAGCGGCCGCTACCCCCACATGGCCGCGCTCGGCGAGGACGCGTTCGGCCCCGACTTCGACCACTTCGAGTTCGGCCTCCAGCGCCTGCTCGACGGCCTGGAGGTCCTGGTCGAACAGCGCACGAAGCGCTAGCGATCCGAGTCGCACGGCCCTTTGAACTGCGGTTGTCGTTACCGCCGTGCCAATGACTGACGGTGGGACGACTGCGGAGCCGCGTCCGCCCCATACTGCCGGAGCTCGAAGCGCTCGGCATCTACCCTGCGGCGAACGCGTCCTCGACCTGATCGAGGCGTTCCGTCCACCAGTGCAGCAACGCCTCGTCCGCCGTGAAGAGTTCGTCGAACGAGAAGTCACCTCGGTCGTAGTGGAACTCCAGTTGCCAGAAGTCCGTCATTCGCTTCCACCACAACCGCCGGGCGCCATCCAGCAACGCCGACGTCTCCAGCGGAACCACGGAACGGTAGCCGCGCACGAAGGCCGTCACGCGAGGAAGATCGAACACCCCGTCCACACCGAACTGCACCTGCGCGGTCCGGGCGACCTCTTCCGCGTACGGGCGAACAGCCACACGATCCCAGTCGAGTACGGCGGCAAGGTCCCCGTCCTTCCAGAGCAGGTTCCGGTACTGGACATCACCGTGCGTCCACCCGTGCGGGCCCTCCGGGACAGCGTTCTGTGGGCGGATCCCGGCGTGCTTGGTGATCAGTGCCCGACGTCGATCGAGAGCATCCACAGCCGCCGCGTCGAACCCAACGCCGTTTCCCTTGCCGTGCACGAGGCCGGCGAGCCGGTCAGCCTTCTCGGTGGCCCGCTCGGGCGGCGTGGCCTCCGCGGTGAGGACATCAGGACCTGCGGGCAACAGACCCCGCCCGCAGACGACCTTCAGGCCCATGTGCAGCCGCCCCAAGTGAGCCCCGAGCGAGGCTACCTGGGGGACGCCGAGGTCAACTCCTCGGACGTGGGCACCGTCCACCCAGGGGAAGGAACACCAGATGCCTTGATCGATCTCAGCAACCAGCGAACCCGAACTCGTGGCCACCGGCACACTCACCGGGACGCCGCCGGAGGCAAGCGCCGACAACACGGAAAGGTTGCGCACCAGCCGATCGAGCGGCACGTCGGTGACGCGTTTGAGGGCGAACACCCCGGCTGAGGTGTCCACTCTCCAGTTCGCGTTCATGAGCCCCTCAGCGAGGTACCTGTGCTCCCGCACCTCTCCATAGCGGAAAGCGCCGGCCAAGTCGGCGACGACTCCGCTCGGGATGGCAGCAGTGGCATCAGTCACACCCGGGACGATACGGCAGCGCGTCAGGCGCTGCCCTTCTTGCGTCGGAACAGCAGGAACAGCGCCGCCGCGCCCACCAGTGCCACCGCGCCGATCGTGACGTTGCCGCCGTCGGCGCCGGTGTCGTCGCCCGTGCTGCCGTCGGCCGCGCTGCCGCCGCCCGACGAGGAGCCGCCGTCCTTCTCGATGTCGACGCGGTTGACCTCGCTGCGCGTGCCCTCCGTGCCGAACATCAGGGCCGAGCCGTCCAAGGTGTACGTCACCGACTCCGCCTGCCCCTGGATCGGGGCCCGGACCCGGTGGTCCGCGCCCGGGCGGCCGTTCTGCCACGCGTAGCCGCGCGCGCTGAAGTACGAGCGCAGCACCAGTTCCTTGCCGTCCGGCGAGAACGCGCCGTCGGTCACCCAGGGCACCTCGGCGACGCGCGTGAAGGTGTTCGTGCCGCCGGTGGTCAGCTTCGCCGGGCCCTCGTAGAGGCCGCCGCCGTCCTCGTTCTTCGAGGCGATGTAGACGCGGCCGGTGGTGGGGTGGACCATCAGCGCCTCGGCGTCGCGTGGGCCGTCCGCGTACTTCACGGTGAACTGCGTCGCGTCGACCGTCGTGTCCGCGAGCCGCTCCGGCTCCGGGAAGCGGTAGATCCAGACGTGGTCCCAGCCGCCGTTGAGGTTGTCGCCGATGTCACCGACGTAGACGTCGCCGTCCGCGCCGACGGAGATCGCCTCCATGTCGCGGGGCTCCCCGACGCCGCGCATGGTGATCGTCG
Organism: Streptomyces sp. NPDC057307; assembly: GCF_042667665.1. Classification (NCBI taxonomy): domain Bacteria; kingdom Bacillati; phylum Actinomycetota; class Actinomycetes; order Kitasatosporales; family Streptomycetaceae; genus Streptomyces; species Streptomyces sp. NPDC057307. Next base: position 107,546 of record NZ_JBHUZM010000011.1, read on the forward strand.
CGACGGTCTCGCCGGTGCGTGAGTCGACGCCGTAGATGAGGGGCTTGTCCTGGTCGTTGTGCGTCCAGTAGATACCGGGGTGCGCGCGGCTGGCGGCCAGGCCGCTGGACTCGGTGATCCGCGGGTCCGTGATCCGGAAGCTCCGGTCGGGGTCGGCGGCGGGGGCGGCCGTCGCCACCGGGGCGGCCAGGGCGAGCGTCGCCGCCGCTGCCAGGGCGGCGGCGAGACGCGAGGACGGGCGGAAGACCTTGACCATGACCCAAGACTGCCACCTCACGGGCCGGGCTCGGCCGCCCGCCCACGATCGGGGATGATGATCCGATGCGTTTCATGTTCGTCGGCGACTCGATGACCATCGGCCGCGCCGGCGACTTCACCTGGCGCTACCGGATGTGGCAGCACCTGAACGCGTCGTACGGTGGCCCGTACGCGATCGTCGGCCCGCGCACCGGGCTGTACGACGCCCGGTCCGACGCCCCCGTCTCGTACGCGTACGGCGCCCCCGACTTCCCCGCGGAGGCGTGGCCGCATCTCGCGGGCTGGGGCGAGGGGTGGCAGCACATGGCGCCGGTGATCCGCGGGGCGGTCGCCGCGCACCGCGCGGACACCCTGCTCGTCTCGCTGGGCCTCATCGACCTCGGCTTCTACACGAACAGCGACCAAACAGCCCTGTACGCACGGGAGTTCATCGCCGAGGCGCGGGCGGCGAACCCGCGTGTACGGATCGTGCTGCTGCCCGTCATACCCAACATCCGCGCCGACACCGACCCGGCGTTCGCCGCCGAGGTCGAGCACTTCAACAACCTGCTGGCCAAGGCGGTCGCCGACCTGGACGAACCGTCCTCCCCTCTGCTGACGGCCTCCCGCCCCACGTCGTACGACATCCACCGCGACACCTACGACGGGACCCACCCCGGCCCCTCGGGGGAGTTGCTGCTCGCCGGGGCGTTCGCCGACGCGATGCGGCAGGCGTGGGGGCTGGGCGCGCCGTACGCCGTCACAGCGCGGCGAGTTGGGGATCGAGCGGGGCGCGGGTGAGACGGTTGGCGAGGGTGGAGAGGGTGTACGTGCCGATGCCGAGGACGACTTCGAGGGCGTTGCGCGCGGTGTAGCCGTGCGCGAGGAACGCGTCGAGTTCGGCGTCGGCCACGTCCCCGGCGGTTGCCAGGACGGCGAGGGTGAACTGCCTTACGGCTTCGAGCTGTTGGTCCGCCAGGGCCCGCTGCTCGGTCAGAGCGGCGATCAACTCGCCCGCCGCGCCCAGCTTCCGCAGCTTGCCGCTGTGCATGGCCACGCAGATGTGGCACTCGTTGCGGGTGACGACGGTCATGACGACGACCTCGCGCGCCACCGGATCGAGCGTCGCGCCGTCGAAGAGGGCGGTGAGCTTCTGGAACCCGTCGAGCAGCTGGGGCGAGGTGGCGAGACGGGCGGTGGCGGACGGCAGAAACCCCAGATGGCGGGTGGTGGCCTCCATGGCGCGACGGGAGCCGGGGGGTGCGGTGTCGGGGGTGTGGTCGACGAAGGTGGTACTGGCTCGCACGGAGCCCTCCTCGGAGATGGACAGCCCGGGGAAAGCCGGACGGCCCTAGAATGGACAACATGGTTGACGAAAAAAAGGTAAACCAGGTTGTCGATTCTGGCAACCGGACAACCGGCTCCGACGCGCCCGGGTACGAGCTGCCGCTCCTCCTCTTCGCCGGATTCCGGTCCCTGATCGACCAGTTGCACGCGGAACTCGCCCGCCAGGGCCACCCGGAGGCCCGCCCCGCGCACGGCTTCGCCATGCAGGCGATCGGCATCGACGGCGCCACCGCCGCCACCGTCGGCCGCCGACTGGGCGTCTCGAAACAGGCCGCGGGCAAGACCGTCGACCGCCTGGTGGCCCTCGGCTACGCGGCACGCACCGACGACCCCACGGACGCCCGCCGCAAACTGGTCCGCCTCACCCCGCACGGCCTCGACGCGCTCGCCCGCTCGGCCCGCATCTTCGACGACCTGCGCGCCCGGTGGGCCGCGACCCTCGGCCCCGACCGGCTGCGCGCCCTGGAGGCGGACCTACGCGCGGTCACCCCGCCGGACGCGTTCGGACTGGACGCGGAGGGCTGGCTCGGCGGGCCGTGAGCGGGTGGGCCGTGAGCGGGTGGGCCGTGAGCGGGTGGGCCGTGAGCGGGTGGGCGCGTACGCGTCCGGCGTCACTCGCGCCCGAACGTCCACCCGGGCGCCCGCCCGACGGCCGGCCCGAGCGCCCGCCCGCATCCACCGCAGGCCACCGACTCCGGGTCGTCGTTCAGCCGCCCGCACTCCTCGCAGACCAACTCCAGCATGCACGGCGGCTCGCCACCCTCGACGTCGTCGTCCCGCTGGGCCATCGGCGCACCTCCACCACCAGCGTACGCAGCCCACCCCGAAGGAGACCTCCCATGGACCGGCGCCCCGGCGAGCTGTACCCGCCGATCGAGCCCTACGACCACGGCATGCTCGACGTCGGCGACGGCAACCTCGTTTACTGGGAGGTCTGCGGCAACCCCGCCGGCAAGCCCGCGCTCGTCGTGCACGGCGGCCCCGGCTCCGGCTGCAAGCCGCGCACCCGGCAGTACTTCGACCCCGCCCGCTACCGCGTCGTCCTCTTCGACCAGCGCAACTGCGGACGCAGCACCCCGCACGCGAGCGACCCCGCCGTCGGCCTGCGGCACAACACCACCGACCGTCTCATCGCCGACATGGAGCAGTTGAGGGTGCGGCTCGGCATCGACAACTGGCTGCTGTACGGCGGCTCCTGGGGCTCGACGCTGATCCTGGCGTACGCCGAACGCCACCCGGAACGCGTCTCGGAGATCGTCATCCCGAGCGTCACCACGACCCGCCGCACCGAGATCGACTGGCTCTACCGGGGCGCCGGACAGATCTTCCCCGAGGCGTGGGACCGCTTCCGCGCCGGTGCGGCGGCCGACGGCGAAGGTGCCGACACGTCGAGCGTGGACACCCCCGCGCTCCTCGCCGCGTACACCCGCCTCACCGAAAGCCCCGACCCCGCCGTACGCGCCAGAGCCACCGCCGACTGGTGCGCCTGGGAGGACGCCGTCCTCTCGCAGGAACCGCACGGCTCCGCCGACCCGTACAGCGGCCGGCCCCCGGCCGCCCGCCAGGCCCTCGTACGGATCTGCGCCCACTACTTCTCCCACGGCGCCTGGCTGGAGGAGGGCGCGCTGCTGCGCGACGCGGGACGGCTGGCAGGGATCCCGGGGGTGCTGATCCACGGCAGATACGACCTCGCCGGCCCTCTCGGCACCGCCTGGGAACTGGCCGCCGCCTGGCCCGGCGCCCGGCTGGTCGTCGTGGAGGACGCCGGGCACAAGGGCAGCGCCACGATGCGCCGCGAGGAACTGGCGGCGCTCGACGGGTTCGTGTGACACGCGGTGTTCATGTCGCACCCGGCGAAGTGACTCTTGCTTCGAGGGCGCTCGAAGGCGTTGGCTGTGGAGTCATGAAGTACACGCAGCTCGGACGCACCGGACTCAAAGTCAGCCGACTCGTCCTCGGCACCATGAACTTCGGACCTTTCACGAACGAGGCCGACAGCCACGCCATCATGGATGACGCGCTCGGCGCCGGCATCAACTTCTTCGACACCGCGAACGTCTACGGCTGGGGCGAGAACAAGGGCCGTACGGAGGAAATCCTCGGCACCTGGTTCGCCCAGGGCGGCGGCCGTCGCGACAAGGTCGTGCTCGCCACCAAGGTGTACGGGAACATGGCGGCGGACGGCGACGCGTGGCCCAACCACGACAAGCTGTCGGCACTCAACATCCGCCGCGCGGTGGACGCCAGCCTCAAGCGGCTGCAGACCGACCACATCGACCTGTACCAGTTCCACCACATCGACCGCGACACCCCGGTCGAGGAGATCTGGCAGGCGATAGACACCCTGATCCAGCAGGGCAAGATCCTCTACGCCGGTTCGTCGAACTTCCCCGGCTGGAAGATCGCCCAGACCAACGAGACGGCCCGCCGCCTCGGCTCGTACGGCCTGGTCAGTGAGCAGTGCCTGTACAACCTCGCAGAGCGCCGCGCCGAGATGGAGATCATCCCGGCCGCGCGGGAGTACGGCCTCGGGGTCATCCCCTGGTCGCCGCTCCAGGGCGGGCTGCTCGGTGGCGCGATCCGCAAGGAGCGCGAGGGCGGCTCCGGAAAGCGCTCGGGCGACCGGCTCGCGGACACGAAGATCCGTGAGCAGATCCAGGCGTACGAGGACCTGCTCGACAAGCACGGCATCGAGCCGGGCGAGGCGGCGCTGGCCTGGCTCCTCACGCGCCCCGGCGTGACGGGCCCGATCGTCGGCCCGCGCACGGCCGAGCAGTTGGAGTCCGCGCTGCGCGGGGTCGAACTGGAGCTGTCGGACGAGGTACTGACCTCGCTGGAGGAGATCTTCCCGGGTCCGGGGCCGTCGCCGGAGGCGTTCGCCTGGTAGTTCACCGGGGTGTACGGGCG
>NZ_JBHUZM010000012.1:0-55982 GCF_042667665.1 Streptomyces sp. NPDC057307
CGCCGGAGCCGATTCCGAACACCCTGGGAAAGGTCGGGTTCCGATCATGAAGTACAGCAAGTTCACGCGTGTTTCCTCCGCCCTCGTCTGCGCGGTGCTGCTGGCCGGCTGCGGGGCGTCGGAGGACGACGGAGGCGGCCCGCGTTCCGAAGAAGAGGCGTTGGCGGTTCCCGACCGGCTGACGGTGGCGGATCCGGCGGTGGTCGCGGCCTCCGACATTCCCGTGTTCCCGATAGAGAAGTACCTGCCGAAGGTGGGCGAGGACGCCCGGATCGTCGCCGCCTCGGGTGAGCTGATCAGGGAGTGCATGGCCGGGTTCGGATTCCGGTACGAGCCGCCCGCGCCCAGCCAGGAGACGCTGGACTCCGGGGAGAACGGGGCGAACAGGGCCCGCCGGTACGGGGTTTCGAGCGCTTCGTCCGCGGCGGTGAACGGCTTCCACCTGCCGCGGGACGGTCTCCGTGGTCCGCAGCCGCCCCCCGGGATCCCGCCGATGTCGGAGGCGGAGAACAAGGTCTTCATCGGCGATCAGGATCCCGCCACCGGTGTCCGGCCGGGTGACAAGGTGGCCGGCAAGGAGATTCCGGCCGGCGGGTGTTCGGGGGAGGCCCAGCGCCGGCTGAAGATCGAACCCCGCCAGCGGATGGCTGAGAAGATCAACAACGTCAGTTTCGCGCGTTCGCAGGAGAACGCTCAGGTGAAGAAGGCGCTCAAGGAGTGGTCCGCGTGCATGGGACGCGCCGGACACACCTACAAGACCCCGCTGGACGCACTCGACCGGCTCACGGGCGAGGCCCCCTCACCCGCCGAACTGTCCGCGGCCAAGGCGGATGTGAAGTGCAAGGACTCGGTGAATCTCGTCGGGATCTGGTTCGCCGTCGAGTCCGAGATCCAGGAGACGCTCATCGCACGCAACGAGGAAGTCCTGGCTCAGGACGGGACGTCGTTCGACGCACTCGTGCGCAGAGCCTCGGAAGAAATAGCGAAGTCGTAAGAGCGAAGTCGTAAGGGTAGGAATGGGTAAAGTCATCATATTCGGTCAGCTCTCCCCCCGGCGGACCGCGCCGGCGTGGATTGTCGCCGCGGCGCTCTGTCTCTCGCTCACCTCGGGCTGCACCGAGTCCGACGAGCCCGGCGACCGGCCCGCCGCCGGGGCCGCGGACCGGACCCCGCCGAATACCGCGGCGCCTTCACCCGCCGAGAGCCTGAACGACGGTCAGGTGGAGGCGGAACGGGTGAAGGACCTCGTGAGCGAGAAGCTCGACGTTCATCTCGCCGCGTACGGGGAGGGCACGACATCGCCCTGCCGGCCGAACGCGGCCGAATTGTTCAGCGAGACCTGTCTCGAAGCGGCGCGATCGATAGGTTCCGTCGCCCTGACGGCTCTCGACGAGATCGACGGCGACAAGGGGTTCGGAACCCTGCGCCGCGTCTCGCGGGCGACCGCGGACGCGTCCCGCGGATATACGGAGTCGGGCTGTTCCGCGAATCCTCAGGAAGCCACGGTCCGACAGCAGTGCGTGAGCCGTGGGGCGTTGCTCTCGCAGGCACCGGCGGATCTGCGTGACGGACTGCGTCTGGGGCTCGCGGGACAGTGACGCCAACAGCCGGAACGGGTGGGGAAATGACGGAAACAGCCGCTGAACCGGCGCCCCGGGGTGCCGTGTTCACCCGCAGGCGCAGATGGGTGGTGGGTACGGCCGCGGCGGCGGCGCTGCTGACGGCGGCCGGAGTCCTGGCCGCCGGGACGATCCGCTCGCCCGCCCAGGCGGTGGCCGACGCGGCGCCGCCGCCGGCGAGTCTGCTGACCGCCCCGGTGGAGTACCGGGTCCTCAAGGACTCCGTGATCCTTCGCGGCACGGTCACGGCCGAGCAGTCGGTCGAGGTGTCGGCCGAAGGCGGGCCGGAGGGGACCGCGGTCGTCACCCGGCTCCCGGTGAAGGCGGGCCGGCCGGTCAAGGCCGGGCAGGTGCTGCTGGAGGTGTCGGGCCGTCCCGTCATCGCGCTGGCGGGTTCACTCCCCATGTACCGGGACCTCAAGCCCGGCGGCAAGGGCGACGACGTGGCCCAACTCCAGTCCGCGCTCGCCTCCTTGGGCCACAGCACGGCCGGTGACGAGGCGGGGTACTTCGGCCGGCGCACCAAGACGGCGGTATCGGCGCTGTACGAATCCGTCGGCCACACCCCCCTGGCGGCCCGGCCCGACGGCGGACTCACCGTGGAACAGGCGGGCGACGAGGTGACCGCGGCCCGCAGGGCGCTGGAAGACCTGCCGGACACGGCCCCTTCCGTGCGACGCACACGGGCCACGGAGGATCTCGTCAAGGCCCAGGAGCGCCGCGACGAGATCGAGACTCTGTCCGGCCCCATGGTTCCCACGTCCGAACTGGTCTTCCTCAAGAGCTTTCCGGGCCGGGTGGCCGGCGTGAACACGCGTGTCGGGGCCAAGGCCGCCGGGACGGCGATGGTCGTGTCAGCGGGACGACTGGTCGTCAACGGCGTGCTCCAGCCGCACCAGAAGGGCCTGGTCCAGACGGAGCAGCCGGTCGAGATCCTGTCCGAGTCCACCGGTGCGGTGGCGCCCGGGACGGTGGCCTCGGTCGCGGACGTCATGGAGACGGAGAGCACGGAGGCCCCGGGTGACAGCGCCGCCGACGCGGCCACGGGTGAGCGCGGCTACCCGGTCGTCGTGAAGCCCGCCAAGGCACTGCGCTCCGACTTCGCCGGACAGGACGTCCGGCTGACGATCGAGGCCGCGTCCACCGGAAGCAAGGCGCTGGTCGTGCCCGTGTCCGCCGTCTCGGCGGGGGCGGACGGCAGGACCACCGTCACCGTGGTCACGCCCGGCGAAGGTCAGCGACGCGTACGGGTGACCACCGGCACATCGGGCGACGGTTACGTGGAGGTGCGCCCGGCGCCGGGACAGCGTCTCGCCGAAGGCCGGCGTGTCGTCGTCGGAGTCCGGGGCGCCGCCGACCCGGGGACGCGTGATCGATGAGTGAGCACCCGCCACCACCGGTGGTCGAACTGCGCGGCGTCGGCCTCACGTACCCCGGACCGCCACCGGTCGAGGCCCTCCATCCTTGCGATCTCACCGTGCGCCGCGGCGACTTCGTGACGGTCACCGGTCCGTCGGGCGCCGGAAAGTCCACCTTCCTCAACCTGGTGGGTCTGCTGGACACGCGGACGTGCGGTACGTATCTGCTCGACGGACTGGACACGGGCGCCCTCGGTGACGTGGACCGTACGGCCCTGCGCGGGCGGCGCATCGGTTTCGTCTTCCAATCCTTCCACCTGCTGAACTACCGGACGGCGGTGGAGAACGTGGCGCTGGCGCTCGTCTACCGGAAGAAGAAGCGCGCGGACCGGTTGGCGAGCGCGCGGGAGGCGCTCGCCCGCGTCGGCCTGGGACATCGGATGGACGCGCTGCCCACCACTCTGTCCGGCGGGGAGAAACAGCGCGTGGCCATAGCGCGCGCACTGGTCGGCGAGCCGTCCCTGCTGCTGTGCGACGAGCCGACCGGGAATCTGGACACCGCCACCGCTTCATCGATTCTCTCCCTCCTCGACGAGCTGAACGGGGCCGGTCTGACGTTGGTGGTCATCACGCACGACGCGGCGGTCGCACGGCGGGGCGGCCGCACCCTGGAGATCCGGGACGGGCGCATGACCGAGCAGGCGGTCGCATGCTGAGGCGGACCCGCGCGGCACGGCTGTTCCGGCGCACCCGGCTGTTCCGGCGCGCCCGGCTGTTCCGGCGCGCCGACCGCGTGGTGGAGCCCTCACGGTTGTCCTTCGTCGATGTGGTGGGCGAGAGCCTGGCCGGCATCACACAGCGCCCCGCCCGTTCCGTTCTCACCTCGGTGGGAACGGTCCTGGGAGTCGGCACGTTCGTGGCCGTGCTCGGCATCACCGCGACCGCGTCGTCGCAGATCGACAGCCGGTTCAACTCGCTCATGGCGACCGAGGTCTCGGTCGAGGACGTGTCCCGCGAGAGAACGGAGTTCGTGGAGCTCGCGTTTCCGCCGGACGCCGGCCGGCGCGTCGAAGGGCTGAACGGAGTCCGGGACGCGGGGGTGTACTGGACCGTCCAACTGCCCGCGCGGGACACCGTCCGTACGGCACCGGTCCACGCGGCGGACAACGGCGGACGGATCCAGGTGGTCGCCGCCTCACCGGGAGTCCTGGAGGCGGCCCGTCCCTCCGTCGCGGAGGGGCGCCTCTTCGACGACTGGCACGACTCGACGGGCCAGCGGGTCGCGGTACTCGGGGCGGCGACGGCGGCACGTCTGGGCATCACCACGCTCGAAACCCGGCCGGCGGTCTTCCTGGGCGACGAGGCGTTCAGCGTCGTGGGCATCATCGACGACGTACAGCGTGAGCCGGAGCTGCTGTTGTCGGTCGTGGTGCCCCCGAAGGCGTCCCTCGACATCTGGGGTCCGCCCAGAGGCAACGCGAAGATGCTCGTCGCCACCGACCTCGGGGCCGCGAAACAGGTCGCGTCGGAGATCCCACTCGCTCTCGACCCGGCCCACCCCGACTACTTCGAGGCCGTACCGCCTCCGGACCCGAGATCGCTGCGCACCGAGGTGACGAACGACCTGGACGACCTCTTCCTGCTGCTCGCCGGTGTCTGCCTGCTGATCGGTGCCGTGGGCATCGCCAACACCACACTGGTGTCGGTGATGGAGCGCACCGGGGAGATAGGGCTGCGCCGGACTCTCGGCGCGAGAGCGCGGCACATCAGCGTCCAGTTCCTCTGTGAGTCCTCGGTGTTGGGGACCCTGGGCGGGCTCGTCGGCTCGGCGCTCGGGGTGCTGGGCGTCGTCCTCGTCGCCGTTCTCCGGGACTGGACACCGGTCGTCCACCCGGGCACCGTGACCTCCGCCCCCGGCGTGGGCCTCGTCACCGGGCTGCTGGCCGGTCTCTACCCGGCCTGGCGGGCGAGCCGGGTCCAGCCCGTCGAAGCGCTGCGTCGTTGACCAGGCAGTTTTCCCCGGAGCGCACCGATTGTCAGTGGGCTGCGGTAGCTTCCGAAGGACTGGGTTCCAAGGGGGCTACTGGGGTGACCATCGATGAGTGATACAGCTACGACGCAGGATCTTGACTCCCGGCTGGAGAAACACAGGACGGAGCTGACCGGCTACTGCTACCGGATGCTGGGCTCCGCCTTCGAGGCCGAGGACGCCGTGCAGGACACGATGGTCCGGGCCTGGCGGAGCTTCGAGAAGTTCGAGGGCCGGTCGTCGCTGCGCTCGTGGCTCTACCGCATCGCGACGAACGTGTGCCTCGACATGCTGAACGCGGGCAATCGACGGGCCAGGCCGATGGATCTCACGGAGGCGACCCCGGTGTCGCAGGCGAAGCTGAACTCACGTCCGGAGGTCACCTGGCTGGAGCCGGTCCCCGACGGCCGCGTACTGCCCTCGGTGGTCGACCCGGCGGAGACGGCGGTGGAGCGGGAGACGATCCGGCTCGCCTTCGTCGCCGCGCTCCAGCATCTGCCGCCGAAGCAGCGCGCGGTGCTGATCCTGCGCGAGGTGCTGGCGTGGAAGGCGAGCGAGGTCGCCGAGCTGCTGGAGACGACGGTCGCGTCGGTCAACAGCGCGCTCCAGCGGGCCCGCGCGACGATCGCCGAGTCGGAACCGGCTTCGACCGACGCGTCGGACCCGCTCGACGAGGAGCAGAAAGCGCTCCTGGAGCGGTATGTGGCCGCGTTCGAGGGCTATGACATGAAGGCGCTGACCGCGCTCCTCCATGAGGACGCGACGCTCTCCATGCCCCCGTACGACCTGTGGCTGCGCGGGCACGACGACATCGTGGGCTGGATGCTCGGTGTCGGCGAGGTCTGCCGCGGTTCCCGGCTGGTGCCGACGGTCGCCAACGGCACGCCCGCGTTCGCGCACTACCACCCGAGCCCGGACGGCGACGGGTATGTGCCGTGGGCGCTCATGGTCATCGAGATCGAGGAGGGCAAGGTCACGGGCATCACCTCGTTCCTCGACACGGAACGGTGGTTCCCGCTGTTCGACCTCCCGGCCCGCCTGGAGAAGGACGCGTAGGAGGGTCGGGGCCCGTGTCGACCGGGCCGCCGTGGGCCTCGTCGGGCCGGACGATGTCCGTCAGGCCGACGAGGTCCAGCAACAGGAGCAGCTCGGGCCCCGCGCCCCGCAGCCGGATCCGGCAGCCGCGCCTGCGGGCGACGAGTTGCAGTCTGGCGAGGGCGTTCACGGTGGCCACGGTCGGCCGGCCGAGTGCGCCGACGTCGCAGACCGCGTCGGTGGCGTCGCTGTCTCTCAGCCGTGCGGCCAACTGGTCGCAGAGCTGGGGGACATCGGCCGCGGTGATCGGTCCGCGCAGGGCGAGGAGGATCGTCTTGGTGGCTTCCACACCCATTGAGACCGGCGCGCCCGCCGGAACTCATCGGGGTCCCCCGGACACGGTCCGTCGGTGGCCGTCCGTTCGGTGACCGTCCGTTCGGTGGCCGGTCCGTCAGCCGATGCGGTCCAGGACGATCGGGGGCGCCGTGAACGCCGTCCCGGCCGGCGCGATGTCGTACGCCCCCGTCAGCGACTCCAGCGCGTAGTCGAACTTCGAAGGGGTGTCGGTGTGCAGCGTGAGCAGCGGCTGCCCCGCCGTGACGGTGTCCCCCGGCTTGGCGTGCAGCTCGACGCCCGCGCCCGCCTGCACCACGTCCTCCTTGCGGGCGCGGCCCGCGCCCAGGCGCCACGCGGCGACGCCGACGTCGTACGCGTCGAGCCGGGTCAGCACCCCGGAGGACGGCGCGGTGATCACCTGGCGCTCGCGCGCCACCGGGAGCGCCGCGTCCGGGTCGCCGCCCTGGGCCGCGATCATCCGGCGCCAGACGTCCATGGCCGAGCCGTCGGCCAGGGCCTTGGCCGGGTCGGTGTCCGGCAGACCCGCCGCGTCGAGCATCTCGCGGGCCAGGGCCAGCGTCAGCTCGACCACGTCGGCCGGGCCGCCGCCCGCGAGGACCTCGACCGACTCACGTACCTCCAGGGCGTTGCCCGCGGTGAGACCGAGCGGGGTGGCCATGTCGGTGAGGAGCGCCACCGTGCGTACACCGTGGTCGGTGCCGAGGCCGACCATCGTGGCGGCCAGTTCGCGCGCGTCCTCGACGGTCTTCATGAACGCGCCGGAGCCGACCTTGACGTCCAGGACCAGTGAGCCGGTGCCCTCGGCGATCTTCTTGGACATGATCGAGGAGGCGATCAGCGGGATCGCCTCGACGGTGCCGGTGACGTCGCGGAGCGCGTACAGCTTCTTGTCGGCCGGGGCCAGCCCGTCACCGGCGGCGCAGATCACGGCGCCGGTGGACTCCAGGACGTCCAGCATCTGCGCGTTGGAGATCCGGGCGCGCCAGCCGGGGATGGACTCCAGCTTGTCGAGGGTGCCGCCGGTGTGGCCCAGGCCGCGCCCGCTGAGCTGCGGTACGGCCGCGCCGCACGCGGCGACCAGCGGGGCGAGCGGCAGCGTGATCTTGTCGCCGACGCCGCCCGTGGAGTGCTTGTCGGCGGTGGGGCGGGAGAGCGACGAGAAGTCCATGCGCTCGCCGGAGGCGATCATGGCGGCGGTCCAGCGGGCGATCTCCGTGCGGTTCATGCCGTTCAGCAGGATCGCCATGGCGAGGGCCGACATCTGCTCGTCGGCGACGTCACCGCGCGTGTAGGCGTCGATGACCCAGTCGATCTGCTCGGGGCTCAGCTCACCGCGGTCCCGCTTGGTGCGGATGACGGAGATGACGTCCATGGGGTTCCTTACAGCCGTGCGAGTGGGTGTTACGTGCTACGCGAGGTGCTGCGGGCCGAAGGCCTGGGGCAGCATCTCGGAGAGCGGGAGAACCCCCGCCGGGGTGTCGAGAAGCAGTCCGGGGCCGCCGAACTCGTACAGCAGCTGACGGCACCGGCCGCACGGCACCAGGAGCACGCCCGCGCCGTCCACGCAGGTGAAGTGCGTGAGCCGGCCGCCGCCCGTGGCGTGCAGCGCGGAGACGAGCCCGCACTCGGCGCACAGGCCGAGGCCGTACGAGGCGTTCTCCACGTTGCAGCCGGTGACGGTGCGGCCGTCGTCCGCCAGGGCGGCGGCGCCGACCGGGTACCCCGAATACGGCGCGTACGCACGGGACATGGCGTCCCGGGCCGCCGAGCGCAGGGTCTCCCAGTCGAAGTCGCCGCCTCCGGCGTCGAGGTCCGTCATGTGCCCTGGCCTCTTCGGTAGGTCATGCCGTTCGCCTTGGGCATCCGTAGCCGTTGCGCGGACAGTGCGAGGACGAGCAGCGTCGTCACGTACGGGGCGGCGTCCACGAACTGGCTGGGGACCTGGTCCGTCAGGGCGTACCAGGTGAACAGCAGCGCGGAGACGGCCGCCGAGATCGCGGCGGTGAGGTACTTGCGCTTGTAGAGCTGCCAGCCCACGACGAGCACCAGCAGGATCGCCAGCAGAAGCAGCATCGCGTGCACGTTCTCGGCGCCGCCGCGCAGCTTGAGGCTGTCGGTGAAGCCGAACAGGCCGGCGCCCATCGCCATGCCGCCGGGCATCCAGTTGCCGAAGATCATCGCGGCGAGTCCGATGTAGCCGCGGCCGCCGGTCTGGTTCTCCTGGTAGATGCCGGTGGCGACGATGGCCAGGAAGGCGCCGCCGAGTCCCGCGAGTCCGCCGGAGACGGTGACGGCGATGTACTTGTACTTGTAGACGTTCACGCCGAGCGTCTCGGCGGCGATCGGGTTCTCGCCGCAGGAGCGCAGCCGCAGTCCGAAGGACGTACGCCACAGCACCCACCAGGTGCCCGGGATCAGCAGCAGGGCGACGACCGTCAGCAGGGACAGGCCCGTCACCAGACCGCCGAGCACTCCGGCGATGTCGGAGATCAGGAACCAGTGTTTCTGTTGGAGATCCGCCAGCCCGTCCGCGAGTCCTGGAATGGTGATCTCGGTGATCGAGTCGATGCGTGGGGACTGCTTGGAGGAGCCGCCCGGTTCGTTGGCGAAGGTGAAGTTGGAGAGGTAGCGGGTGACGCCGACGGCGAGGATGTTGATGGCCACACCGGAGACGATGTGGTTGACGCCGAAGGTGACGGTGACGATCGCGTGCAGCAGGCCGCCGAGCGCCCCGCCCAGTATGCCGAACAGGACACCGACCCAGGGGCCCCACTGGAATCCGGCCCAGGCGCCGAACCAGGTGCCGAGGACCATCATCCCTTCGAGTCCGATGTTGATGACGCCGGCCCGTTCGGCCCACAGGCCGCCGAGTCCGGCGAGACCGATGGGTACGGCGAGTTCGAGCGCGCCGGCGACCTGTCCTACGGAGGTGATGTCCTCGGCGCCGCTGATCAGCCGGACCAGCGAGATCAGGGCCAGTCCGCCGGCGATGATCAGCAGAATGACGGGCAGGGTGAGCTTGCGCCGGCCGCCGCCCTTCTTGGGAGCCGCACTGGCTGCGGTAACGGTGCTGGTACTCACAGGGCAGCCCCCTTGGCACTCGTGGAATCGGCATCGGCGTCGGTCTGGATCGCGCCGCCGGCCGCGAGTTCTTCGCCGACCTTCCGCTGTTGGCGGCGGAGCCCGTAGCGGCGGACCAGTTCGTAACTGACCACGACCGAGATCACGATCAGGCCCTGCATGATCGTCGCGATCTCCTTCTCGTACCCGAACTGGTCGAGGGAGGCGGACGACTTGTCGAGGAAGGCGATCAGCAGCGCGCTGAACGCGATGCCGAGCGGATGGTTGCGGCCCAGCAGCGCGATCGTGATACCGGTGAAGCCGAGGCCGGTCGGGAAGTCGAGGCTGTAGGTGTGGCTGTCGCCCAGCAGGGTCGGCATACCGACCAGGCCGGCGACCGCGCCGGAGATCAGCATCGAGGTGAGGATCATCTTCTTGGCGTCGACTCCGGACGCCTGCGCGGCGCTCTCGCTCGCGCCGGTGGCGCGCAGGTCGAAGCCGAAGCGGGTGCGGCCGAGGACGAACCAGTAGATGACACCGCAGAGCGCGGCGACGAAGGTGAAGCCGTAGATCTCACCGGCCTCGGCGCCCATGGACAGCCCGGGGAACCAGCCGGACTCCGGGATCTCACCGGTCGTCAGGTTGTTGGAGCCGGGGGGCTGCTCACCGAAGTTCTTCGGCAGGATCAGCCAGGCGACGAGGCTGGTGGCGATCGAGTTGAGCATGATCGTGGAGACGACCTCGCTCACCCCGCGTGTGGTCTTGAGGATGCCCGCGATGCCGGACCAGAGGGCGCCGACGAGCATCGCCGTGATGACGATGAGGGCGATCTGGAACGGTCCGGGCAGATTCACGCTGGCACCGACGAGCGCCGCCATCATCGCGGCGAGGCGGTACTGGCCGTCGACCCCGATGTTGAAGAGGTTCATCCGGAAGCCGACGGCGACGGCGAGTGCGGCGAGATAGTACGTACCGGCCTGGTTGACGATCAGGACCTGTACGTCGACGTAGCTCGCCGACTCGAACATGATCCGGTACGGCTCCCACGGGTTGGTGCCCGAGGCGAGCAGCACCACCGTGGTGAGGACGATGGCGACGACCAGGGCGAGCACCGGGCCGGCCAGGCCCAGGATCAGCCGGTCCTTGTCGAACTTCTTCATCGGGCCTCGTCCTCCGGGGCTGCCTCAAGATGGCCGGTGGCGGCGCCGGTCATGGCGGTGCCCAGCTCCTCCGGGGTGATGGTGGCGGGATCCGCGTCGGCGACGAGTCTGCCGCGGTACATCACGCGCAGGGTGTCGGAGAGCCCGATCAGCTCGTCCAGGTCGGCGGAGATCAGCAGCACCGCGAGCCCGTCGCTGCGCGCGGCCTTGATCTGGTCCCAGATCTGGGCCTGCGCGCCGACGTCGACGCCGCGTGTGGGGTGGGCGGCGATCAGCAGCTTCGGGAGGTGGCTCATCTCGCGGCCGACGATCAGCTTCTGCTGGTTGCCGCCGGAGAGGGACGAGGCCGTGACGTCGATGCCGGGCGTACGGACGTCGTACTCGACCACGATGCGCCGGGTGTCGGCGCGGGCGGCCTTGGGGTCGAGGAGTCCGCGCCTGCTGTTGGGGCGCTCGGTGACATGGCCGAGGATGCGGTTCTCCCACAGCGGCGACTCCAGCAGCAGTCCGTGCCGGTGCCGGTCCTCGGGGATGTAGCCGATGCCGCTCTCGCGGCGCTCACGGGTGGGCGCGTGCGAGATGTCGGCGGTGTCGAGGGTGACCACGCCGCCGTCCGGGTCGCGCAGACCCATCAGCGTCTCGATCAGCTCGGTCTGGCCGTTGCCCTCGACGCCCGCGATGCCCAGGACCTCGCCGCGGTGGATGGTGAAGCCGATCTCGGAGAGGACCTCGCGTACGACGCCGTCGGAGTCGGTGGCGGTCAGCCTCAGGTCCGCGACGTCAAGAACCGGCACGTCGGTGACGGTCGACTCGCGGGTCTGGGGCGAGGGGAGTTCGCTGCCGACCATCAGTTCGGCGAGCTGTTTGGTGCTGGTGTTGGCGGGGTCGGCCGTGCCCACGGTCGTACCGCGCCGGATGACGGTGATGTCGTCGGCGACGGACAGCACCTCACCCAGCTTGTGCGAGATGAAGATGACGGTGAGGCCCTCGGCCTTGAGTTCCCGCAGGTTGTCGAAGAGGGCGTCGACCTCCTGCGGGACGAGGACCGCGGTGGGCTCGTCGAGGATGAGGATGCGGGCGCCTCGGTAGAGGACCTTGAGGATCTCCACGCGCTGGCGGTCGGCGACACCGAGGTCTTCGACGTAGACGTCGGGGCGGACTCCGAGGCCGTACGCCTCCGAGATCTCGTTGATCTTGTTCCGCGCCCCCTGCCCGATCCCGTACAGCTTCTCGCCCCCGAGGACGACGTTCTCCAGGACGGTCAGATTGTCGGCCAGCATGAAGTGCTGGTGCACCATGCCGATGCCGCGCGCGATGGCGTCGGCCGGGCTGTTGAAGGTGACCTGGTCGCCGTCGACGGTGATGGTCCCCTCGTCCGGCTTCTGCATGCCGTAGAGGATCTTCATCAGGGTCGACTTGCCGGCACCGTTCTCGCCCACGAGGGCGTGCACGGTGCCCTTGGTGATGGTGATGCCGATGTCGTGGTTGGCGACGACGCCGGGGAACCGCTTGGTGATGCCGTGCAGTTCTACGGCGGGCGGACTGCTGGACGCGTTGATGACGCACTCTCCTTGGCCGGACAGGACCGGAGGCGGGGCGGAGGGCAGGGCGGGGGTGAAGCTATCGCGCCGGAGGGGCGTCTACACGCGTAGCGCTGCCGAATCGTGAGCGTAGATCTTGCGGAGAAGGGGGCCGGTTCCGGTGACCGGAGCCCGTAGCGGCGGCTCGCGCCGCCGCTCCGGGCCCGCGGTGCTACGGAGCGGTCTTGACGGTGATCTTGCCGTCGATGATCTCCTGCTTGGCCTTGTCCACGGCGGCGGTCACGTCGGTCATCTTGACGTAGGCCGGGTTGGTGTCGGTGAGGCCGACACCTTCCTTGTCCAGGCCGTACCGGATCTCACCGTTCTGCGGCTTGCCGTCGGCGACCGACTTGATCAGGTTGTACACCGCGTCGGAGACATCCTTGGTGGCCGAGGTCAGGATGCTGTCCTTGTACTGGGCGAGACCGGCCTGCTGGTACTGGTCGGAGTCGACGCCGATGCTCCACTTTCCGGCGCCCGCGGCCGAGACCGCCTCGATCGAGCCGGAGCCGGCCAGACCGGCCGCCGCGTAGATCACGTCGGCCTTCTTGTCGAGCTGGCCCTGGGCGGCGGCCTTGCCCAGGTCGGGCTTGGAGAAGCCCTCGAAGTTCGGCGGCTGGGTCAGATACTGCGAGAGCACCTTCACCGACGGGTCGGTGTCCTTGACGCCCTGGGCGTAGCCCGCCTCGAACTTCTTGATCAGCGGGGTCTCGACGCCACCGATGAAACCGACGGTCTTGGACTTGGTGGTCTTGGCCGCGGCGACACCGGCGAGGTAGGAGCCCTGCTCCTCGTTGAAGACCATGTTGGCGATGTTCTTACCGGTCACCGACGAGTCGTCGATGATGCCGAAGGTCGTCTTGGGGAACTTCGGGGCGACCTTCTTGATGGCCGGCGCGTAGGCGAAGCCCACACCGATCACCGGGTTGTTGCCCGAGCGGGCCAGCTCGGTCAGGCGCTGGATCTTGTCCGCGTCGGCCTCGCCGTCGGACGGCTCGGCGTCGTTGCCCTTGACCTTGAGGTCCTTCTCGGCCTTCACCAGACCCGCGTACGCGGCGTCGTTGAAGGACTGGTCACCGCGGCCACCGATGTCGTACGCGATGGCGACGCTCTTCTCCTTCGAGTCGGACGCGGCGTCCGAGGAGGAGGTGTTGCCACACGCGGTGGCGGTGAGCGCAAGCGCCGCGGATGCGACGCCTACGGTTGCGATCCTGGTGATCCGGCGCAAGGGAGGCTCCTTCAAAAGCGACCTAGGGCGCCTCTTCCGGCGCTGGTTTCGCGGCGATCGTAACGCGCGTAGATGTCAGTTAAAGACCCGTACGGAAGCTGTTATCGGATCGTCGCGAACAGGACCCGCCACGTCTGATTACGAGAAAGGGCACGGCCGGTTACGAACGGTCGCCGTCGATCAGCGCGGCGGCGGTGAAAAGCTCCACACCGACCTGAATCGCCCGTTCGTCCGCGTCGAAGTCCCCCCGGTGCAGATCGCGCCGCGAGGTGTCCCCCGGAGTCCGTACGCCCAGCCGCGCCATCGCGCCGGGGACCTGCTCCAGGTACCAGGAGAAGTCCTCGCCGCCGAGGCTCTGCTCGGTGTCCTCGATCGACTGGGCGCCGCGGCGCGCGGTCTGCGCGTCGCGCAGCAGCTCGGCCACCACCAGGTCGTTGACGACCGGCGGCACCCCGCGCACATAGTTGATCTGGGACTTGGCGTGGTAGAGCGCGGAGATCTCGTCGATCGCGGCGTGCACCAGGTCCGGCGCCTCGCGCCAGGACTTCAGGTCCAGGCAGCGGACGGTGCCGGACAGTTCGGCGTGCTGCGGGATGACGTTGCAGGCGTGGCCGGCGGCGATACGGCCCCAGGTGAGCGCGAGTCCGGACCGGGCGTCGACGCGGCGGGCCAGCAGCGCGGGCACCTCGGTGGCGACCTTCGCGGCGGCGGTGACCAGGTCGGTGGTCAGGTGCGGGCGGGCGGTGTGGCCGCCGGGGCCGTCGAGGGAGACCTCCAGCCGGTCGCAGGCGGAGGTGATCGGGCCGGTGCGCAGGCCGATGGTGCCGACGTCCACGCGCGGGTCGCAGTGGACCGCGATGATCCGGCCGACGCCCTCCAGGACACCGGACTCGATCGCGTCGAGCGCGCCGCCGGGCAGCACCTCCTCGGCGGGCTGGAAGATCAGCCGGACCGGGTGGGGCAGCAGGCCCTCACGGGCGAGTCCGGCCAGGACCAGGCCGGCGCCGAGGACGGCGGTGGTGTGGACGTCGTGGCCGCAGGCGTGCGCCCGGTCGGGCACGGTGGAGCGGTAGGCCACACCGGTTTTGGTGTCCGGGATGGGCAGGGCGTCGATGTCCGCGCGCAGGGCGAGCATGGGGCGGCCGGGCGCGGCCCCCTCGGGAACGCCGATGTCGCAGAAGAGTCCGGTGCCGGTGTTGAGTACCCGCGGCGCGAGGCCGGCCGCCTCCAGGCGGTGCTTGAGCGCGGCGGTGGTACGGAACTCCTGGTTGCCCAGCTCCGGATGCATGTGCATGTCTCTGCGGAAGGCGATCAGCTCGGTACGCAGCGTTTCGGGCAGCGTGCCGGGCAGCGCTGCCGCGCTGGGCTCACCGGAGAGGTCGGCTTCGGACTCGCGGGACATCAACTGGTTCACCTGTTGAAGGGTAGGCCCCCGGAGGGGGCAACTGCCCGACGATCAACAAAACTTCAGCCCGAAAGGCGTAAGAAAACCGGGCGGTGAGCGAATAGCCGCTCGGCGGCGTGGGTAAGCTCGCCCCTCCGTCGTGGGACGACGACGGAACGTGACGTCCCACTGGCCGATTCCGGCCACCCGCCGATTCCGGGCTGCGGCTGCCCGCCGCCTCACGCGGGGGCGGACAGCCTCGGCAGCCTGTGTACGTCCCTGGCCGTCCCGGTGACACCGGACAGGAAGCCGTGCGCGCGCGGCGAGGCGTTGTCCTTCAGCCACTCCGGTGCGATGTCCCACACGGCCACCCGCACGCCCGTACCGGCGAGCGCGAGCGGCAGGGTGTGCACGACCGTCGACGGGAAGCTGAGGACGGTCGACCCGATCGGGCCGCGCCGGGCGATCAGCTCCAGCGGCAGGTCGGGCCGTACGATCTCCAGGCCCGTCTCCGTGGCGAGCCGGTGCAGTTTCTCCACGCTCTCCCTGCGGTGCGCGAAGTACCGCGTCGCGCCGTGGCCGCGGGCGAGCGAGCCGACCGCCTTCACATACTGCTCCAGGTCGACCACGCCCGTCTCGACGAGCGAGGTGCCGACCATGTCGGCGCCCTTGGAGATCCGGGGCGGCCCGAAGGTGGCCTTGGTCCACTCGAACGTGTTGGCCGTGACCGTGATGCCCGGCGGTGCCTCCACGGGCATCGAGGTGAAGACCTCGACGCTGCGGGTGCGCGAGGGCGTGAGCCGGCGCCGCGCGACGGCGGAGACCGGCGCGAGCACCAGCTCGCGCGGCCCGCGCCTGCCGCCGCGCCGGTGCCAGCGCACCAGCGGTTCACCGTGCACGAGTTGCGCGATGAACTCCATCGTCGCCGTCCCGTCGTCCACGACGGTCAGCTCCTTGCTGCTGACGAGGGTCAGCAGCAGCTGTACGTAGCGGGAGAACGGGTCGCCGATGACGATCCGCTCCGCCTTGCGCAGCAGCGGAGCCAGCTCCCGTATCGTCCGCAGCGGCGCGCTCGCGCCGCCGCGGGCCTCCTGCCAGCGCACGGCGAAGCCCGCGTCGCGGGCCAGCTCGGCCATCCGCCGGAGCTGGCCGCGTGACATGGGGTCGGTGGGCGACAGGACGACCACGGTGAGTTCCGCACCGGTCACGCTCGCCCGTGCCCACTCCAGCACGTTCAGGAGTTGGACCGGGCTCTCCACGAATGCGATGGCGCGAGGGGACGGGGTGCGTACCCCGGAGGGACGGCTCATGGCTGTCAGACCGCCACGGGCTGTGCGCCGTCCGCGGCTTCGGCGACGACACCGGTGACACGGCGGAGCTTCTTCATCGGGCCCAGCTCCGACTCGTACACCTTCTTGACGCCGTCACCGAGGGACGCCTCGATGGTGCGGATGTCGCGCACGAGGCGGGTGAGGCCCTGCGGCTCGACGGAGGCGGCCTGGTCGGAGCCCCACATGGCGCGGTCGAGGGTGATGTGACGCTCGACGAAGGCGGCGCCGAGGGCGACGGCGGCGAGGGTGGTCTGGAGACCGGTCTCGTGGCCGCTGTAGCCGATCGGCACGTTCGGGAACTCGGCCTGGAGGGTGTTGATGACCCGCAGGTTCAGCTCCTCGGCCTTGGCCGGGTACGTCGAAGTGGCGTGGCAGAGAAGGATGTTCTCGCTGCCCAGCACCTCGACCGCGTGGCGGATCTGCTTCGGCGTCGACATGCCCGTGGAGAGGATGACGGTACGGCCGGTGGCGCGCAGGGCGCGCAGCAGCTCGTCGTCGGTGAGGGACGCGGAGGCCACCTTGTGGGCGGGCACGTCGAACTTCTCCAGGAACGCGACGGCCTCGGTGTCCCACGGGGAGGCGAACCAGTCGATGCCGCGCTTCTTGCAGTGCGCGTCGATCGTGGCGTACTCGGCCTCGCCGAACTCCACGCGGTGGCGGTAGTCGATGTACGTCATACGGCCCCAGGGGGTGTCCCGCTCGATGTCCCACTGGTCGCGCGGGGTGCAGATCTCCGGGGTGCGCTTCTGGAACTTGACGGCGTCGCAGCCGGCCTCGGCGGCGGCGTCGATCAGCGCGAGCGCGTTGTCGATGTCGCCGTTGTGGTTGATGCCGATCTCACCGGTCACGTAGACGGGGCGGCCGGGTCCGGCGGTGCGGGTACCGAGCGTGCGCAGGCGGGAGTTGGTGCTCATCAGGGGGTCCTTAGCTGGTCGAGATATCAGTGGGGGCGCTGTCGTGGGGATTCGCGGGGGTGTTGACGTCCAGACCTGGACCGAGGAGCCAGGTGGCGATCTCGCGGATCGCCCCGGCGCCGCCGGGGGTCGTCGTGACGGCGCGCGCCGCCGCGCGTACCGCGTCGTGTGCGCTCGCGACGGCCACCGGCCAGCCCGCGAGCGCGAAGCACGGAAGGTCGTTGACGTCGTTGCCGACGTACAGCACCCGCTCGGGTGTGACTCCGTGCTCGTCGCACCACTGCTTCAGTGCGAGGTCCTTGCGGTCGATGCCGTGGAGCACCGGCACGCGCAGCTTGCGGGCGCGTGCGGCGACGACCGGGTTCTGCTCGGTGGAGAGGATGAGCAGTTCCAGGCCGGCGCGGCGGAGGGCGGCGATGCCGAGGCCGTCACCGCGGTGTACGGCGACGGTCTCGCGGCCCTCCGAGTCGACGAGCACCCGGTCGTCGGTCTGGGTGCCGTCGAAGTCCAGGACGACCGCGTCGATGTCGGCGCGGCCGGGGAGCGCGGGGGTGTCCAGGAGCGGCGCGAGGGCGCGGGCCCGCTCCAGGTCGTGCGGGTCGTCGATCTCCAGCACGCGCTCGGGGTCGGTGCTCACCAGTTCGGTGCGCCCGAAGAATCGGTGTCCGGCCTCGCGGAAGCCGTCGGCGCGCATCGCGTAGGCGGCGCCGGTCTCCAGGAACTCCTGGGGGCGGTCCTGCCTGCGGGGTCGGTTCGACTTGTCGTGGTTGACGCCGAAGCCGTCGCTCTCGGAGCGCCAGATGAAGCCGTGGGTCGGCGCGACGGTCAGCGCGCTGTCGGCGCCGCCGTCGGTGACGGCGGACACGACGCCGTCGAGGTCGCCGGGGGTGATGAAGGGGCTGGTGCACTGCACGAGCAGGACCACGTCGGTGTGGTGCGCGGCGCCGCGCGTCGCGCCGTACGCGTCCATCGCGTGCAGGACGGCGGCCTCGCTGGTCGCGGTGTCGCCCGCGATGGCGGCCGGGCGCAGGACGACCTCGGCGCCGGCGGCGCGGGCGGCGTCGGCGATGGCCGCGTCGTCCGTGGAGACGACGACGTCGGTCACCTGCCGGGCGGCCCGGCAGGCCAGCACGGCGCGTACGACGAGCGGGACACCGCCGACCTGGGCGAGGTTCTTGGCGGGGACGCCCTTGGATCCACCGCGGGCGGGGATCACGGCGAGGACGGTCATGGACGGGTCTCCTTGGTTCACTGCGTGCTGTTGCCGCGCCGGGTGACCGGCCGCCGCGCCGGGCGGCGTGTGCTCGGCCCAGCCGGACCACCCGTAACCGGCGAGTACGTCGGCCGGGAGGGGCCGACGGCGTACGCGAGGGCCGGGGTTGGGTACAGAGGTCGCGCCGTGCGGCGCGCGGTCGGCGGGCACCGATCCGTCGGCCGCCGACGAGGGCACGTCGCCCGCGGCGGGCCCGGCCGCGCGCGCGTCGTGCGGCCCGGGCGCGGAGCCCGCGGGCTCGCCACCCGCTGCCGCCGCGGCGGCGGGGACGCCGGTCGCCGACTCGTCGCTCGCCGCGCTCGTGCCCGGCACGGGCCCCGTCACAGGTCGCCCATCCGGCGGATGACCGGGGCCACGCGCTGGACGCCGTGGCGGTAGGCGCCGCGCGCGGCCGCGCGGACGGTGTCGCGGACGACACGGCGGACGCCGGTCGTGCCGGCCGCCGCGGTGCGGTTGGACGCCGTCAGCGGGTGGCCGTCGGGCGCCAGGTGGTAGCGGGCGAGCAGGCCCGGCAGATAGCCGGGCGCGGTGGTCGCCGTGTAGTACGGAGTGATCGGCGGCAGTTGGCCGTCGGCGAGCAGCTTCGCGACGCGCTCGCGGGCCGAGTCGAACGCGGAGGCGTAGCTGCCGTCGGCGGCGACGCCCTGCCGGTCCGCCCAGACGGCGTCGGCCCTCGGCCGCTGCCCGCCGTCGAGCTGGTCCCAGGAGGCGAGGCAGCCGGAGCCGATGAAGTGGTGGTTGCCGAGCGGTTCGCGGATGCCGAGGTCGGTGAGGATCGCGGTGGGGATCCGGCGGTGCAGGGACTCCAGCGCGGCCGTGGAGGAGACGGTGACGAGCAGGTCGGTGCCGTCCAGGACCTCGCCCATGTTCCCGTACACCAGGCGGAAGTTGGGCGGCAGGCCGCCGGGGACCTTCTCGGCGAGGCGCTGGTACGGGAACTCCTCGACGTGCGTGGTCTGCTCCCCCACGCGGCTGCGCAGCTTGAGCAGGACCTCGCGGCGCGGGTGCAGTCTCGCGTGCTCGACCAGCCGTCGCAGCAGGTACGCGCGGTCGGCGCGGGTCAGCGGGACGGACGGCTGGGCCGCGAAGACGACCGTGTCCCTGCCCTCCTCGGGGGTGTACCGGGCGCCGCCGAGGAAGGGCAGCGCGGCCTCGGTCACGGAGTCGGACCCGGCGCCCACGCCCTCGTACACCGCGCGGAAACGCTGGGCGTCGTGGCGGGAGTTGGCGAGGACGATGTCCGCGCCGTGGCGCAGCAGGAGTCCGTCGGACAGCTTCTCGTAGACGACGCCGACGTAGCCGGTGACGAGGGCCGGCCGGTCGGGCAGGTCCAGCGCGGATATGCCGTGCAGCATCGCCTGGACGGCGCCGCCGACCAGGGCGAGGACGACGACGTCGTACGTCTCCTCGCGCAGGACGTCCAGGAACTCCGTCCCGGTCATCTCGCGCAGCGCGTCGGCCTCGGCCCCCACCTCCTCCAGCTGACGGGCGGTGGGGGTCGCTCGTCCGCGCAGCAGGAAGCCGCTGAGCTCGATGTCGCGGTCGTCGGGTGCGATGCGGCGCGCGGTCAGCGCGCCCCACTTCCACCGTGTGTCGGAGTCGGCGAGCACGGCGACCCGGACCGCTTTGCTGGTACGTGATGGCACGTGTTGGACGTTAGGAAGGCATTCCGATTGGCGGCCCAACGCAACAGCAATAAAGGGTTAACAGCGGGTCGACAGCGAGCGAAATGGCCCAGGAACGGACCGGGTTAACCATTCGGCCATCCGTCGTTCACCTCGCATCCGCGCGGATGTCGGAACGAATGCCGGGCCGCCGCCTAGCGTCACGGAGGTGGTCAAGCTCTCTGTCGTCGTGCCGTTCTACAACGTGCAGACATACGTCCCCGAAACCCTTCGAAGCCTCGCCGCGAACACCAGGGAGGATTTCGAGTTCCTGCTCGTCGACGACTGTTCGACCGACGGCACCCTGGACCTTCTGCGGCGGGCCGAGCGCGAACTGCCCGGCGCGGTCCTGCTGAGACACGAGAAGAACGGCGGACTGGCCACCGCGCGCAACACCGGTCTCGACGCGGCGCGCGGTGAGTACATCACCTATCTCGACGGCGACGACTGGGCGGTGCCGGGCTACTACGAGACTCTGCTGGCCACCATCGAGGGCCTGGGCTGCGACTTCGTCCGTACCGACCATGTCCAGTTCACCGGCCGGGCCCGCACGGTGCACCGGGTCCCGGTGGGCCCCCGCGGCGAGGTCCTGAAGCCCCGCGGGACGATCCTGCCGGCCGACAGGACCACGTCGGTGGATTACGCGTACGCCTGGGCCGGCATCTACCACCGGCGGCTCGCCGACCGGGGCCTGCTGCACTTCACGGACGGGCTGCGGACCGCCGAGGACCGGCCGTGGATCTGGCGGCTGCACCGCGAGGCGGAGTCCTTCGCGGCCGTGGGGCTGCTGGGGATCTTCTACCGGCGCGGCGTCGCCTCGTCGCTGACGCAGATCGGCGACGTACGTCAGCTGGACTTCATCCGCGCGTTCGACCAGGTGATCGAGGAAACGGCGGCGGACCCCGAGGGCGAGCGTTTTCTGCTGAAGGCCGTACGAACATATCTGGCCATCATTTCGCACCACTTGGGGGCGAAGGAACGATTCGAACCGGCCGTGGCACGGAAATTGCGCACCATGAGCGCAGCCGCCATGAAACGGCTGCCGCAGGACGTACTGAGAGAAGCGCTGAACTCGATGGACCTGGACCGTTCGACCCAACTGCGCAGGCTGCGCAGGCGCCAGGGCACGACCGGGAAGGCGGCGGCCTGATGAGCACCCTCTCCCCCGCCCGTACGACGCGTGTCTTCTACGCCTCCACCCTGTACGGCGCCGCCACCCTGGCCGCCGCGCTCGACGCCGGGCTGTTTCCGGCCGTCGACCGGACCGTCCTGGTCGTGAGCAACAACGCCGGTACGCCCGAACTGACCCCGGCCGTCCATGAGATGCCCGGGTTCGAGGGGCTGCGCCACCGCTTCGACGACGTGCTGTCGTGGAACGAGACCATCGCGCCGTTCCATCCCGGCGGCTGGGTGCCCCGGGAGGACGATCTGCCGATCTGGGAGCGCCATCTGCGGCTCGCCTGGGGCCTGGGCGACGACGCGGTCGAGCTGGTCCTCGAATCGATCCAGGTCAGCCCCGCGCTCACGCTCGCGGAGATCTTCACGGCCGCCCGGATCGAGGTGTACGCGGACGGACTGATGAGCTACGGCCCCACCCGCAACCGGCTCGACCTCCAGGTCGGCGCGCGCATCCGCCGGCTGCTGCACCTCGATCTCGTACCGGGTCTGGTGCCGCTGCTGCTCACCGAGTTCGGGGTCCCGTCCGAGACGGTGCCGACGGCGGACTTCCTGCGGGTACTCGACCAACTCGCCCACAGCGCGGCGGACTTCGAGGCGCCCGACGTACCGCCCGCGCTGCTGCTCGGGCAGTACCTCTCCACGCTCGGTCTCATCACCGAGCGCGAGGAGGAGGAGCTGCACCTGCGGATGCTGCGGGGCGTGGTCGAACTCGGCCATACGCAGGTGGTGTTCAAACCGCACCCCACCGCTCCGGCCGTCTGGTCGCGGCGGCTGGAGGAGGAGGCGGCGAGGCTCGGCGCCCGGCTGACCGTGCTGGACAGCCCGGTACTCGCCGAGGTGCTGTACCGGCGGCTGAAGCCGGCCCTGGTCGTGGGCTGTTTCTCGACGGCGCTGTTCACGGCGTCGGCGTTCTTCGGCATCCCGGTGGCCCGCACCGGCACGGACATGCTGCTCGACCGGCTCACCCCGTACCAGAACAGCAACCGCGTACCGGTCACGCTCGTGGACGCGCTCGTCCCGCCGCTGGACGACGACGGTACGTACCGGCCCGAGCCGCACCCCGCCGAGCTGGTCGCGGCCGTCGGTTTCGTGATGCAGCCGCAGTTGCACCCGGAGCTGCGGGCGGCGACGGAGACCTTCCTCGCCGGACGCCTGGACCCGCACACGCTGCGGTACTTCAAGCGGCGCCGGCTGACCACGCTCGGGCTGCCGGGCGCGGTCGGCCCCCAGCTCGTCCGTATCCCGCAGAACGCGGCGGCGCAGCGCGTGGTGCGCCGCGCGAGGCGGCTGCGCCGGGCGGTACTGCGGCTGCGCGCGTAGTCGATGCCTGCCACGGCGCGCGCAGTCAAGGCTTTGCGACGGCGCGCCTAGGTGCAGCAGCCCGATATCACCTCTGTCACTCTTTTGGACGATAGTGAACTTTTGATCCATTTGGTGGTACTTCGCGGAAAGTTGCGTCCTCAACCGCTTCCGCCGCGTTGATAGCCATGTGGAACCACGTGAACTCTGGGATCGGAACAGCGTCCTCGCCGAGGCCTTCTGCGCCAGCGACGAGCAGGTGCGGCAGGCCCAGGCCGTACTGGACGAGGCACAGGCGGAGCGGAGCCGTACGCTCGCCGCGTTCGCGGTCACCGTCGGCAACGACGGGGCCGTCGCGGATCTGATGGGTCTGCACGAGCGCGAGGTGCGGATCGCACGGCGCACGGTGGGCAAGAGCGACGCGCGCAGCGTCGCCGAGGAGCTGCTGGACCGCTACCCGCAGGCCCACACGCAGCCGATTCCACAGGCACAGACGCAGGCACAGGCGCAGACGGCCGCCGCGACGCCGCCGCCCGTGCAGCAGCCGTCGGAGGAACCTTTCTCCGAGCAGGCGTACCAGCAGCAGACCCCCCGGGCCGCTCCGGCGGAGGTGCATCTGCCGCACCCCCGTACCGAGAGCGGCGGCCCGCTCCAGGAGATGGCCCAGCACCAGGACTTCGCCTCCCCCGTGCTCCACGCGTCCGAGGCCGAGACCAACCCGGTGGTCTGGTCCGCCAGCATGGACTCGGTGCTGCTCTGGAGCTGGCAGTCCGGCCTCGACCTCCAGACGGTGGCGGGCGAACTGGGCCTGGACATCCGGGCGTTGCTGCTACGTGTCCAGGCCCTGGCCGACAACGGGATGCTGACGCCGTCGGCCACCCAGAGCGCCGAGGCGAACCGGGCGGGCCGACACCGCAGACACCACGAGGAGGCGTACGCGGCGCTGTTCAGCCCGACCGCCACGTTCCCCTCGCCGGTGCATTACTGACGGAGCGTCAGCTTTCTGGGGGCGCGTCAGGACCCCAGGATCGCCCGCAGGTCCGCCGCGTTGGACTGCGTCACCTTCCACAGCTCCTGCTGCCTGCCGTGCACATCGGCCACCGACCCGGCGTGGTCGTCCAGCAAGCCCAGGGCCCGCTCCGTGAGCAGCGCCCCGAGGTTCTTGTCATGGACCGAGACACCCCACTCGGGCCGGTCGATGTCGCGGAGGAAGTACGCCATCTTCGGGTGCGAGATCAGCGAGATGATCGGCGTGCCGCAGCCGAACGGGATCATCCCCGCGTGGCCGCGCATGCCGATGACCAGCTTCGTACGGGCGTAGGTGTCCCTGATCGCGTCGTTGTCGAAGTCGTACATCGGGATGACCGGCAGCGAGATGTCGTGCTCGCGCCGCAGGTCGAACGCGATCTTCTCGTCGTCCAGCGAGTGCGCCACGCACTGGACCTCGGTGTGCGCGCCCAGCGCCCGTACGGCCTTCGCCATCTCGGCGAGGAAGTGGTCGTAGTCGTGGCCGAAGCGCAGCCCCGCCCGGTCGTACGCGGCGTTGATCATGACGGTGTTCTCGCGCTGCCCGGGGGCGGGGTCGGTCCAGCCGTCGATCAGCTGCCGGGTGACCGTGGTCGGGCAGGGCTGGAAGCGCACCTTGTCGTGGAGCGAGGTGGGCAGCAGGGAGCGGACCTTCTCGATCGAGCCGTGGTTGCGGAGCGCGAAGAAGGCGCTGCGCTCGACGAGTTGGCGCAGGGAGGAGTTGAATCGCCCGGCGCGGTAGGACTGGCCGTCGAAGGCGTTGAAGCCGACCGCGTACACGACGATCGGTACGTCGATGCCGTTCAGGTGCTCGTCGGGGACGTTCCACTGCCAGGCGCTGTTGCCGTTCGGCGCGGTGTCCGGGATGAAGAGTCCGCCGCCGCCGATGACCAGGCCGCGCCGCTCGTTGACGCGCTTCAGCGCGGCCTTGTCGAAGAGGCGGTGGGCGTGGATCGAGTGCCAGCGGGCCGGCCCCGTCTCGGTGTCGGCGCCGCCGTTCGCGCCGGTGCTGGTGCCGACCGCGAGCCGTACGGACTCGGGCAGCAGCTTGTCGCCCGCGTTGCCCTGCTGCGGCATGTAGAAGGCCACATGGGCGAGTTGGTCCTCGGCGGCGCCTTCGCGCGGGGCCGGCAGGTCGTGGCCCCGGGTCCGCAGCCGCATCAGCCGGTTGGACCGGTGCGTGGGGTCGACGGCCAGGCCCCGCATCGCGAACTCGTGTGCCGCCGTGTCGTCGCCGTGGATCCAGGCGATCTGCGCGAGCCGCCCGAAGGACGTCGCGGCGCGGACGGGCGAGCCCGCCGCGAGGTGCAGTTGGACCTTGGCCTCCTCGTACCGGGAGACGCTCATCAGGGCGTGCCCCAGCACCTCGTGCGGCCAGGTGTCGTCGACCGGGATGTGCACGCTGCCGAGGATGTCGGCGGCTTCCTGGAACCCGCCCGCGTTGATGTGCGCGTGGGCGACCTTGCGGGCGCTCTCGACGTCCCCGGTGCGCGCGACGTGCTCGGTGCCGTACTTGACGACCAGATCGTGGTGCATGGTGCCGGACACGGCCATGTACGCGGCGTAGAACTCCGCGTCCGTCAGGTCGAATTCGCGCCAGCGGTCCTCGGCCTGCGTGTATCCGGCCTCGCCGCCCTGCCACGGCTTGTGGCGGCCGGTGAAGTGCAGGATCGCGGTGTCGTCGGGCACGGGCTTGTCGCCGGAGAGCCGCCGCTTGACGAAGTTGTAGCGCGAGTCGAGCTGGACGAAGTCGCCGTCGAGCACGGAGTTGAGGATGCCCTGGTCGTGCTTGTCCAGCTCGTAGTCGCCGCTGCGGCCCGTGGCGTCGATCCGCGCGCAGAACTCGTCGCTCAGATACTCGCGCTGGATGACCAGCAGTCCGCTGTTGAGCTTGTGCTGCCCGTAGAAGAACTGCGGGACGGCGGCGAGTCCCTCGCGCAGCTGGAGCAGCTCGGTGAGGTCGCCGAGGACCACCATGTCGGTGTCGAGGGTGATGACGGTGTCGTAGTCGCGCAGCCGGAAGACGTCGAGGATGAAGTACGCCTTGCGGACCAGGTAGTTCTCCTGGTCGCCCTTCTCGTAGCTGTCGTAGCGCGCGGCGTCGACGCGGTGGAAGCGCACCCTCGGGTGCAGCGCCCGGATCGAGGCGACCGACTGGGGCCGCAGGTCGTCGTGGAGGACGACGAAGTCCTCGCACACACCGGGGTTGGACAGCGCGAGGCTGCGCAGCAGCGCCAGGAAGCCGTCCAGATAGTTCTCGTCGACGAAGGACGCGAAGGCCAGACGTCGTTTGCCGGTGAGGGCGTTGGCGGACAGCGGCGCGGTGGTGGACAGCGGCGCGTTCACGGCGGGCCCGGCCGGGGCGTGGGGGGTGGCGGTCATCGCAGGGAGATCCTCGTGTCGGTCACGCTCTGGGCGCGTTCCATGACCCACGCCTTTTCGCTGGTGTACTCGTGCACGGACGTGATGGGCATCCGCATCGCTTCCTTGAGGCGGTAGGCGCCGCTCTCGTAGAAGTCGAAGCCGATCAGGTCGAGCTTCGGGCTGGCGTCCAGGAAGTCCAGCAGCCAGAGCATGTTGAAGCCGCTGGTCGGGATGGCGGGCCACGCGTCGTTGCCGACGCGGCCGATGTTGCGCAGCGGCCAGCGCAGCGACTCGTCGTTGACGTAGGTCTGGGCGCCGGGCACGAGCCGGTTGCGCAGTGAGTTCTTCCAGTCGCCGCTGAGGCCGCCGAAGACCAGCCGGGTGGTGACCTTCTGGTCCCAGTTGAAGCCGTGCTTGTGGATCGAGGCGTGGATGTCGGTCCGCCTGCCGGTGGCCGGCGCGTCGATCTTGTACGAGTTGAAGCGGACCACCAGGTCGTACGCGTCGATCTCGGCGCCGAGCGAACCGCGCCCGACGCTCTGCGAGTTGGCGATCAGACAGATGGACTTGCCCGCGATCTGGTTGCGGAACTCGCCCAGGGTGAGCCACTGGACGTCGCCGAAGGTCGGGTCGGGGACCGGGCCGCGCTGCCGGTTTCGGCGCATCTCGCCGTAGAGGGCGGCGAGTTGGCGGTTCTCCTCGACCGGCCCGCCGTGGGCGAGGCGCAGGTCGAGGTACTGCCCGATGGACACCTGAAGGTCCGTCACCGGGCTGCCGTCGCCGCGCATCGCGAGCAGCGCGCCGATCAGCCGCGGCTCGGCGCCGGCGCGGTCGCCCGCGTCGTGCAGCGCGACGCCGTCGGCCCAGATGTCGGTGGCGGGACCGTCCGCGTACACCGACGCCTGGGGGCAGCCGCGTTCGAGCAGCCGCAGCAGCTCGTCCTGCTGCTCACCGGCGCTGTGCAGACCGGCGATCCGGGGAGCGACGCCGAAGCCGTCCTCCTCGGTCAGGGCGAGGTAGCGCTCGTACGCGGCGATGGTCGCGGGCTCGTCGCCCATGGCCTCCAGCGTGCGGGCGCGCAGCCGCCAGCCGGCCCGCGAGTTCTTGCGCTGGGTCAGCACGGCGTCGCTGATGAGCAGCGACAGCTTCAGCTCGTCGCCGTACCCGCACTCCAGGGCCTTGTTGCCGACGGCCAGCAGCGCGTCCAGCAGCTCCCCGCTCAGCGAGCCGGCCGTCCCGGTCGTCCCGGCGACCACTTTCTTGGCCGCGCGCCGGATGAGCGGCGTGGTGGCGGGCGCGGCCTGGGCGCTCTCGCCGGGGCCGGAGGCGTGGGCGGCGAGCACGAGTCGCAGTTTCTCGGCGAGTTCGCCGCGCCTGCGGTCGAGGCTGCCGACCATCTTCCCGCTGTGCACGGCGCAGGCACGCAGACACACGTCAAGCTCTGTCGGCGTGATCCGGTCCCCCCGACCCGGGACTTGCCCGGCCCCGTCGGGCGGCCCCGCAGGACTGTCCCCGTCGCGCGGCCTGAGCCATCGGTTGCGGACCTTCGTCATGGTGCTCCCAGCGTCTGTCTGCCCGCGATCAGGTTGCGGGTCGGCGACAGGCTAGGAAACCCGCGCGACGGGAAGGTGAACTGACTGCGTCGGCAGGAGGAACGGGTGGAGCCTGAAAAATGGGCGCGCGGGATTGGGCGGGATTGCGCGGGATGTGGACCGCTGGGTGCGGGCTCGGACCGTCGGGCGTCGGGCCCACCGGGCGGCGCGGGGCGAGGTCCGGCGGCGGGGCCGTAGGCGTGGCCCGACCCGACCGTGCCCGCCTCTTCGGAGGGAGAGGCGGGCACGGTGGAGTGCGGTGCGGTGGGACTGGCGGCTAGCTCTTGACGTACGGAGACTCCGCCACCGGCTGCTCGGGCTCCGGCTCGGACTCGGCTCCGGCCGCGGCGGGCGACGGCGCGGGGCCGCCCTCGCTGAGGCCGTACCGCCCGTGGAACTTCCGCAGCAGGGGCGGCGCGTACCAGGCCGAGCGGCCGAGCAGCCGCATCGCCGCGGGGACGAGCACACCGCGTACGGCGACGGCGTCGATGAGGATCGCCAGTCCGCTGCCCAGGCCGAACATCTGCATGAAGCTGACCTTGGCCGTGCCGAAGGCGAAGAAGCTCACCGCGAGCAGGCACGCCGCCGCGGTGACGATACGTCCCGTGTGGCCCAGGCCGTTGGTCACGGCGGACTCGTTGTCCTCACCCTCGTCGTGGAGTTCCTTGATCCGGCTGGTGACGAACACCTCGTAGTCCATCGAGAGGCCGAAGGCGATGACGAACATCAGCACCGTCATGGACGCTTCCATCGGCTGCGGTGTGACACCGAGCAGGGAGGCGAGGTTGCCGTCCTGGAAGATCCACGTCATGACGCCGAGGGTCGCGCCGAGGCTGATCACATTGAGGACCAGTGCGCGCAGCGGCTGCACGACGCTGCCGGTGAAGAGGAAGAGCAGGACGAAGGTGGTGACGGCGACCAGGGCCAGGGCGATCGGGATCTGGCCGCTGATGGAGTCCTTGGAGTCGACCAGCTCGGCGTCGGTACCGCCCACCAGGGGCTCCGCACCGGCGGGGGCCCCGACCGTCCGCACGTCCTTGACCAGGCTCTGGGCGTCGTCGGACTTCGGTTCCAGGTCGCTCACCACGTTGAGCCGCTGCGCGTCGGGGCGGCTGAGGGCGGCGTTGCCGGGGGCGTCGCCGGGGCCGGGCGCCGCGGGCTTTCCGTCGACGTAGGTCCCGGTACCGGCCTCGACGCGTACGACACCGTCCAGCCCGGACAGTTCCGCGGCGTACGACTCCAACGGGGCCTCGCCCACGGCCTTGTCGAGCACGACGTGGATGGCCGCGTCGTCGTTGCCGTTGAACTTCTCCCGCAGCACCGACGAGACCTGACGGCTCTCGGCGCCCTCGGGCAGCACCCGTTCGTCCGGCGTGCCGAGGGTGATGCCCAGCAGCGGGCTCGCCGCCAGCAGCAGCACCGCGAGCACGGGCAGCGCGGTGATCGCGGGGCGCCGCATGACGGTGCGGGCCAGCCGTCCCCACAGGGGCGTACGGGTCTCGACGCGCGCCTTCTTCGCCCAGGGCAGCCGCCCGTTGTTGACCTTGTGGCCGAGGACGACGAACAGCGCCGGCATCACGAACAGGGTGCTGACGGCCGCGATGGCGACGACTCCGACCCCGGCGTAGCCGAACGAGCGGAGGAAGTACTGCGGGAACACCAGGAGCGCGGCGAGCGCGACCGCCACCGTGGCGGCGGAGAACGCGACCGTACGGCCCGCGGTGCGCACCGTGTGCCGTACGGCGTCGTCGACGCTCGACCCCGTCGCGAGCTGCTCCCGGAACCGGCTGATCATCAACAGGGCGTAGTCGATGCCCAGTCCGAGGCCCAGCGCGGTGGTCAGGTTGGTCGCGGAGTTGGAGACGTCGGTGACGCCGCCGAGGAGGGCGAGTTCGGCGAACGTACCCGCGATGGCGATCGTTCCGATGACCAGCGGCAGCAGGGCCGCGACGACGCTGCCGAAGACGACGAGAAGCAGGATGAGGGTCAGCGGTACGGCGATGGCCTCGGCCAGCAGGAGGTCCTTGGGCACCTGCGTCGACATGTCGGCACCGACCGCGGTGCCGCCGCCGGCCTGGATGGTGAGCCCGCCCTCGTACTCGCCCTTGTACTTGTCGATGATGGTCTTGGCGTGCTTCTCCTGCTCGGTGGTGTCGCCCTTCACATGGGCGAGCACCATGGCCTCGCGGCCGTCCTCGGAGCGGAGGTCGGGGCTGTCCGTCTCCCAGTAGGAGACGAGGTTGTCGAGATCCTTCTCCGCCTTGAGGTCGGCGACGAGCGCCTGGCCGCTCTTCTCGGCGGCCGGGCTGTCGACACGGCCTTCCCCGGCGCGGACCAGCAGGATCAGGTTGGTCTCCCCGCCGAACTTCTCCTCGATGACCTTTCCGGCCCGGCTGGACTGGGAGGCCGGGTCGTCGTAGCCGCCGCCCTTCAGCACACTGAACGCGCCGGCGCCGACGGCGCCCATGAGGGCCACGGCCACGGCGGCGACGACGAGTACGAGCCGGGCCCGGCGGATCGCCAGTTCGGCTATGCGTTCAAACACGCGCGCGTTCTCCTTCTGGATGTTCACGATGAAACGGGGTGAAAACGGCATGGCGCAGCCGCGGTTGGGATGGGGGTGACCGGCGCGCCGCTCCAGCGGGGTTCTTGGCCCCGGTGAGGAGGTGGGTGCGGTGTCGGTTTCGGTGCCGGTGTCGCACTCTTCGTCGCCGCGGGAGACGTTAGCGAGGCGAGGAAAGATTTGGCAGTGTTAGATTTTCCTCACACCTGGCGACTTCTTGATGCCCGGCGAGGGCCGGCGCCGTACGGTCGCCGTATGCCCACAGACGAACGCGCGCCGACACCTTCCCTGCGCGAGCGGCGCAGGGCCGCCGCCACCCGGGAGATCCTGGACGCCGCCGAGTCCCAGATCACCGAACACGGCCCCACGGCCCTGTCCCTGCGAGCGGTGGCCCGCAGTCTCGGCATGACGGTGCAGGCGCTCTACCACTACTTCCCGAGCCGGGACGCCCTGATCACCGCGCTCATCACCAAGGCGTACGACGACCTGGCCGACGCCGTCCAGACGGCCGTCGACACCGCGCCGGACGACTCGGACACACCACGCCTGGTGACCGCGGCCGAGGGCTACCGCCGCTGGGCCATCGACCACCCCGAGCTGTTCCAGCTCCTCTACGGAACACCGCTGCGGCACTACGAGGCACCCCTCGACGGCCCCACCACCCGGGCCATGGTCCGCATGGGCGCGATCTTCGAACGCGAACTGTTCGACGGCTTCACCGCCCCCCAACTCGCCGCCGCGGACGCCACCACGCCCTCCCCGTTCCTCCCCCCGGCCGGCACGGGAGCCCTGCCGCCCCCCGCGTCGGCGCTGCTCATGAGCGCGTGGGGCCACATGCACGGCCTGGTCATCCTGGAGGTCTTCGGCCACACGGCCTTCCTCGGCGACCACCAGGCCGGAATCTTCCACATGGCGATGCACCACCTGCTCAAGGACGTCCACGGCCGGATCCCGGCGGCGGGGGACGTTTCCGACTAGGTCGCGTCGGGCCGGAGTTCGCGCCGTACGCGGGAGATGACGTGGTGGGCGTCGGCGCCGTAGACGGCGGACGCCTGGAGCGAGTCCCAGGCGCGCTCGTAGGTGGCGATGCCGACGGCGTCGTCTATCCACAGCTCGGCGTGCCAGTCCTCGACGATGACGAGCCTTTTGTCGAAGATCCAGAAGCCGTTGGCGGGCGGAATCTTCAACGGGGCACCGAACGGAATGATCCCGAGCTCCACGGTGTCCATACCGATCACGCCCGTCAGCCGGTCGAGCTGTGCGGCGAGTACAGCGGGTGGGCAGACCAGAGCGTGCAGGGCCGCCTCCCACATGACGATCCGGTACCTGCCACCCGGCTCGTACAGACCGACCTGCCGTTTCATGCGTGCACGCACGGCGTCCTCTATGTCGCGCGGCGACTGATGCAGGTTGGCGTAGCGGGTGAAGATGTGCCGCGCGTAGTCGGCGGTCTGCAGCACCCCGACGATCATCGCCCCTTCCCAGGCGCGAAAGGTCTCCGTCCGGGCGAACTCCGCGTTGAGCGTCTCCTGTACGGCCCGATGGCCGGAGGCCAGTTGGCGACGCCAGGACCGCGTGTGGGACTCCAGAGCGGCCAGCCGCGAGGTGAGTTCCGCACCCGCGCTCGGATGTGCGGTCTCGTGTGCCCATCGACGCAGGTCGTCGGCTGTCGCGGTCTGCTTCCCGTTCTCAAGCTTGCTCACCTTGGACTGCGGCCAGCCAAGGCGCTCCGCGAGCTGCAACCCGGTGAGATCGCCCGCCTTGCGCAGTTCGCGAAGCCTCATACCCAGGGCTTCGCGAGCCACTTGATAGTCACTCACCGGGTCACTGCCTATTCTGCGGCTGCTACCTCTGCCGCGAACACTTCGTAGGGGACGGCGGAATGAAGCGCGGCATCACGCGCCTGTGCGTAACGCAGCACCGCCACCGGCTCCGTGATCAGCTCGACGTCGATCAGGTTGTCATCGGCGTCGAAGTTGAGCAGAGCGACGAGCCGCGAGTCGAGGATCCAGAAATCCTCGTCGGGCAGGCGAAGCCCGTCGGTGTCACCGCGTCGCAGGATACGGATGTCCTCACCGACCGCGCTGTTCCGCCTGGCGTTGTCGAGGAGATACAACTGCCCGGTGGTCGGCGGGTTGTCGACGATGCGCACCCTCCCGAACGTCTTGCCGAGCGCGACCTGCTCGCGGCGCTCGTCGCACCATTCGACGTCGACGCCGTCCCACTGAACGGGCTCACCACGGGTGAACTGGGCGTAAGTCTCGGTGACTTCGTCCGAGCCGTACCGGCGACGGGTTTCGAGCCGCCAGGCGGTGTGCTTGAAGGTGGTGAACAGCCCGTCGAAGGCCGCCAGATCGATGATGTGCCGGGTGCGATCCTTGGGTCCGAAGTCGGCGAGGAGTTCTCGTGGCACGACGATGGCCGTCTCTCCGGCGGAGAGATGCTGAAGCTGTGCGATGTCGTCGGGCTCGGCAAGCGGCGGGCCGTGCACGATGACCTCTCCCGTGTCCAGATCCTCATGGACGGACGGACACCCGTTGACGCCCGAGCCGGTTCCGTTGAAGCGGAGTCGACGCACCATGACCATGTCCTTTCGTGGGACGGCTGATCCATCCAGCATGATCGGGCGCGCGGTCCCGCACTACAGCCTCTCTTCGCCTTCAGGAGAATGACGGCGAATAACGGAAACTTCCCGGGAATATTCGAGAATGATTCACGGCGCTCGCCGCGCCCCCTCCCTAGCGTCCTGCTCGTGGCACCTCCGGACGCCCCCCGTCCGCCGAGCGAAATGAGCGACCATGGGCTATCTGCGCCCCACCTTCGCGTGGCTGGAGATCACCGGCCTCTGCAACGAGAACTGCCGCCACTGCTATGCCGGTTCGTCGCCGCAGGGCGACCACGGCAGCATGACCGTGGCCGACTGGCGTCGTGTCATCGGTGAGCTGAAGGGCATGGGCGTGCGCAACGTCCAGTTCATCGGCGGCGAACCCACCCTGCACCCGGCGCTGCCCGAACTCATCCGGCACGCCGTCGCCAACGGCATGCGGATCGAGGTGTTCTCGAACCTGTCCCACGTCAGCGACCCGGTGTGGGCCGCGCTTCAAATCCCCGGCGTGCGGCTGGCGTTCAGCTACTACAGCGACAACCCCGCCGACCACGACGACGTGACCATGACCCGCGGCTCGCACGCCCGGACCCGGGCCAACGTGGAGAAGGCGAGGAGCCTCGGCATCCCGTTACGGGGCAGCGTCATCGGCGTACTCGAAGGGCAGCGCGGCGAGCAGGCCCGTGGCGAGCTGCTGCGACTCGGTGTCCGCGACGTACGGACGGACCGCATCCGCCCGTTCGGCCGGGGCGCGGACGGCAAGGACCCGAGGATGGACCGGCTCTGCGGGCGCTGCGGGCGGGGCAAGTTCGCCGTCTCGCCGGACGGTGACGTGTGGCCCTGCGTCTTCGCCCGGTGGATGCCGCTCGGCAACGTACGGGAGCGCGGCCTGTCCGACATCTACCTCGGGACAGCGATGCGCGCCGCCCGAGCGGAACTTCAGGCGGTGTTCCCCGGCACCGAGGTCTCCATGTCCCCCACCTGCCTGCCCGACTGCGGCCCGTCGTTCGAGTCGTGCGCCCCGCAGACCGCCTGCGCACCGGACGCCAGGTGCGGCCCGACGGAGGACGACGAGTACGCGGGGCGGGCGGGTGGGGTCATCGGCGCGCCCGGGCGTTCCGTGCGGTACTACGACCCCGGCGTCTCAGGCACCGACTGCTGAGACCGGCGGACCCGGCCCCCGCCTCCTCCCGTCCGGTACCGTCGTCGCTGCCCGTTCCGGATCGTGCGCAGGGAGCAACCCCGTCATGAGCAGTGAACTCCTCTATGTGGCGCGGCGCGACGCGTACGCCGCCTTCCTCACCGCCGCCGACGCCGAGTCCCACGTGGCCTGGCACCGGCTGGACGGCCGGTTCGTCGACGGCGCGGCGGCGGTGGCCGCCGTCGACGCCGCGTACGCCGCGACCCGGGCCGCGTTCAACGTCATCGCCGTCGAGGGGGTCGGGCCGGTCGAGGAAGCCCGTGGGGCGCTGGAGCTGCTGGCCGCGATGCACAAGGACGGCGGCCTGGCACCTGACTGGAAGGCGTTCAAGGTCGCGCGTGAGGGCTTCCTCGTCGCCGCGGCGGACTTCCTCAGGTCCTCGCGCGACCAGGCGTCGTGATGCCGCCCCTGCTCACGGGCTGCGGGTCGCGATGATCGTTGAGCTGGTGGGTGTGGTGAGTACTTCGGTCGCGTTCAGGGCCGGATGCGTGAGGTAGAACAGCCGGAGCTCGTCCACCTCGCCCTCGAAGCGCGGCGGCCAGTGCGGGGAGGGCGTGAAGTCGTCCAGGAGGAGAAGGCCGCCGGGGGCCAGCAGTTCCACGACTCGCTGGGCGTCGTCGCGTTTGCCGCCGCCGTCGCAGAAGAAGACGTCGAAGGGGGCGTGCCGTTCAAGGAGCCGCCAGTCGCCGGTGAGAACGTCGACGCGCTCGTCGTCCCCGAAGACGGCGGTCGCCCGGCGGGCCAGGTCCTCGTCGCGTTCCACGGTGAGCAGGCGCGCGCCGGCGCCGAGGCCGCTGTGCAGCCAGGCGGTGCCGACCCCCGTGCCGGTGCCGCTCTCCGCGATGACTCCGTCGGGCTTCGAAGCGGCGGCCAGCCGGAGCAGCCTGCCCACCTCGGGGATGCAGCTCTTCTTGAATCCCGCCTCGGAGGCGATACGCTCCGCGGCCACCACACGAGCCGGAACCGCACGTTCAGTCATGCTCACTCCCCTTCGCCTGTTCCGCCCGGTCTCGAACTGGTGCGGCACCACCCGCCCGGTGACGGACCCCACGTCCGGTCGCCGGGCGTGGCCGGCCTCTCGATCGAGCACTGCTACGGAGCGCCGGCCCCCACCCCGGCCGCGAGTTCACCCAGCACCCGGGCCGCCGGCGCCGGGTCGGTCAGCCACTTCAGGTGGCTGCCCTCCAGGGTGCGGACGTCGTACGGGTTGTCCGGTGTCAGCTCGTCGCCCTCGCGGATCAGCCGGTCCTGCAGGGCGAGCGGCAGGCTCGTGTCGTCGGCGAGGCGGACGTACGTCTTCGGGATACGGCCCCAAGTAGCGGCCTGCGCGCGGTCGTCGGAGGTTCCGACGTCCAGGTTCTCGTCGGGCTGGAAGGTGTTGAGGAAGGTCAGGAACTCCTCGTCGGTGCCGTCGGCGAGGAAGGCCGCCTTGTACGCCGCGAGCAGGTCCGGGTCCGCGGTACGGAAGTTCGAGCGCATCAGCCCGAGTTCGGCCGGGTTCCCCACCATCCCCGGAGCCAGGGCGGCGACATCGACCGTCGCCATCTCCGGCTCGGCGTAGTAGCCGCCGACGTCGAGCGCGACCGGGCACCAGGCCGACACGTAGACGATGCGGTCGATCAGGTCCGGCCGCGCGTTGGCGGCGGCCGTGGCCGTGACGCCGCCGCGGCTGTGCGAGACCAGGATGACGGGACCGTTCCGCTTGGCCCGTTCCACTATCCCGATCAGGTACGCGGCGTTGTCGGCGAGCGTCACACCCTTGATCGAACCGGGCGCGGTGGCGAGCCCGTCGAGATCCTGCGGCGCCTGATAGGCGCGCACGTACGTCGCCGCGAACCCGTGGCCCGGCAGGTCGACGGCGACCGAACGGTGCCCGAGGAGGCCGAGTTCGGCCTGGAGCGGCGCGAAGGAGAAGGAGTTCGCGAAGGCTCCGTGAACGAGTACGAACGTCGGCTGCATCTGTCGGCTCACTTTCCTGCCTGAGGCAATTTCCTACCTGGGGCGGTCTCCTGCCCGCGGACGATCTCCTACCCGCGGGCAATCGCCCGGTCCCGGTACCAACGCCGCACACTACCCAGCGGAAGATCGTCCGGACCGTCGCGGGGTAGGGTGCGCGGGTTGCAGCGCTCAGGCGAGAGGGGCAGGGCGACGATGCGGGCGTCGGAAGTTCCACGTGCGGTGGCCGCGGCCAGGTCGATCGCCTCGTCGCTCGGCCTGACAGCCGACGACGCGATCGTTCTCCAGGACTCGAACAGACTCACTCTGCGGCTGCTGCCGTGCGACGTCCTGGCCCGGGTGGCGCCTGTGGCACATCAGGCCGCGCGGTTCGAGGTCGACCTCGCGCAGCGGCTCGTCGAAGCCGGGTGCCCGGTCGCCGCTCTCGATCCCCGGGTGGAGCCACGCGTCCACGAGCGGGACGGCTACGTGGTCACGCTGTGGACCTACTACGAACCCCCGACGCCGCAACCTCGTACGCTCCCACCGGCCGACTACGCCGACGCGCTCGCGCGGCTGCACACCGGCATGCGCACCCTCGATGTCCCGACCCCGCGATTCACCGATCGGGTCGATCAAGCGCTGCACCTCGTCGCGAACCGCGACCGGACCCCGGCCCTCGCCGACGCGGACCGGGAACTGCTCGGCGACACGCTACGAGACCTGAGCCGCGCGATCGGCGAGCGCGGCGCCCCCGAGCAGTTGCTGCACGGCGAGCCGCACCCGGGCAACGTGCTCAGCACGAAGAACGGGCTGCTGTTCATCGACCTTGAGACATGTTGCCGAGGGCCCGTCGAGTTCGACCTCGCCCACGCGCCCGAGGAGGTCGGCGAGCACAGTCCGGGTATCGATCGGGACTTGCTGCGCGAGTGCCGGATCCTCGTACTGGCGATGATCACCACGTGGCGCTGGGATCGGGACGACCAGCTCCCGAACGGGCGGCAGTTGGGCACGGAGTGGCTCGGCCAAATCCGCGCGGCGCTCGGTCGCGGCTGATCCCCGAAGCTCCGCGCGCGAACGGCCGTCCCCCGAGATCCGTTCGTGAACGGCCGCCCCCGGAGCCGAAGCGCCCGGGGACGGCCGGGTGTGTCAGGGACGCCAGCCGTCGCGGACGGTGCCCTGCCGCACATCGTTGGCGCCACTGCACAGCCCGTTGTCGGGTTCGGGCCAAATCAGGATGGTGTCGACCTTGTTCGCCCAGGTGCTGCCGCCGGGGTGGTCGAAGGAGCCGAGGTTCACGGCCTTGTTCTTCGGGATGCAGATGTACGCGTCCGGGGAGCGCCCGGTGTCGAGCAGCCAGACTGAGTCGTCGTTACGGGTGTTGACCACCGCGTCCGGCTCGTTCTGGATGGACGCCGGCAGGTTCTGGTAGTACGTGTCCTGGAACCAGCCGATGACGCTGCCCCCGGTGTAGGAACCGCCGTACAGGCACACGCGCGGATACGAGCAGCCGTGCATGCTGTCGGCGGAGGCGGGCGAGGCGGTCAGCGGGGTCAGGGTCGCTGCCAGTCCGACGGCGAGCAGGGGCGCCGCCAGCTTTCTGTTCAGTTTCATTCGGAACGCTCCAGGTGAGGCGGTACGGGCGGAGCCGACCGCACCGGCCTGGCTCCGCAACGAGACTGGGGGTTCAGCGCGATGCCCCGCGACAGTTGACGTGGAAGTGACGCCATCCCGGGACGCCCGGGGCGCTGACCTGCTGGGACGTCGCCCGCCGAGTCGGTGCGGCGGGACGACCGCGTGAGGGGAACGGCGACACGACGAGGGTCGCTGCTCCGTGTGTACGCCGTGACGGCTGATGCAGAATGAGGCCGGGACACGAGGGGCCGGGGTTACGGTCCATGACGCGAGTGGGGGGACATGTCGCGTTGGAAAGAGTTGCCCGCCGAACTGCATCCGGACGTAAGCCAGTTGATCGTGCGATTGCGCAGACTGAAGGACCGCGGCGAACTGGGCACCCGGCAACTGGCCGCGAAGACCGGCTACAGCGCGAGGTCGTGGCAGCGGTATCTCAACGGCAGGTCACTGCCGCCCCGGGAGGCCGTCGAGGCGATGGCCCGCATCGGCGGTGACGACCCGTCCCGGCTGCTGGTCCTGCACGAGATCGCCGCCGAACACTGGGCGCAGGGACGCGAAGCCGCGACCCCCGCCCCGGAGAGCGCCCCGGCCGCGCCGGTACCCGCGCCGCCCACGGAGCGGCAGCCGTACGGGCGTTACGCGCCCGCCCTCGTCGCGGTGGGAGCGGTGGCCCTCGTGCTGTCCGTCTCCGCGTCCGTCCTGCTGGCCGTGCGGCTCGCCGACGCCCGCACCGCGCTGGCGGACGAACGCGCCAGTACGGTCATGGCGACCCCGTCCACCGCGTCGGAGTCCTTGGTGCCGGTCGTCTACACCTGCCGGCTGGAGCAGCGTGACGGCCGCTGGTACGCGGGCCTCAGCCGCACCACGGACACCATCCTGGCGTACACCCACGTGGGGCCGATGGTGGCCGAGGCGCAGTGTCTGCTGCGCCGGGCGGGCATCCCGCCGGGAGACATCGACGGCGTCTTCGGCCCGAACACGCAGCGCGCGGTCCAGCGCATCCAGACACGGGACGGGCTGGTCGTGGACGGTGTCATCGGCCGGCACACCTGGAAGGCCCTCCGGGAAGCGGCGCCGAAATGACCGTGGTGCACTCGGGACACACCCGACTGAGCGCGGCACTGCGGGAGTTGCGGGCCCGTACGGGTCTCAGCCTGGTGGCGCTGTCGCTGCGCACGGCGTACAGCAAGTCCACCTGGGACCGTTACCTCAACGGCAAGAGCCTGCCCCCTCGTCAGGCCGTACAGGAGTTGTGCCGGCTGGCGAACGAACCGGACGGGCGGCTGCTGGCCCTCTGGGAGATCGCCGAGTCGGACTGGAGCGGACGCGCGGCGGCCTCGCCCCCCGCCGCCGAGGAGCCACCGCGGGAGCCGCCGCCACCCCCGGAGACCGGGCGGCCCCGCGTCCACGGGGGCGGCCTCATGGTGGTGCTGGCATCGGCCTGCTCCGTGGTCGTCGGCGGTGTGGCACTGGCACTGTTCCTGCTGCCGGCCCCGGAGGCCCCGCAGGACGACCCGCTGTCGGCCTCCGCCCCGTACTCCCTCGCCCCCCAATGCAGAGGAGCCGTCTGCGAGGGCCGCGACCCGATACGCCTGAACTGCGGCTTCGCCCCCGACACCCTCACCACGTACCGCACCGCCACCGGCGCCCACATGGAGCTGCGCTACAGCGAGAAGTGCGGCGCCGGTTGGGCCCTGGTGTGGGGGACCCGGATCGGCGACCGACTGGAGGTCAGGGCGGCCGGCCCGACCCACGACGTACGCATCAGGGACACCACCGACACGGAAAGCTACGTCTCCACCGACATGACCGCGGCCCGTCCCGGCAGCACAGTCCGGGCCTGCTTCCGGCCGGCGTCGAAGGACGGCGAACGGGAGTGCGTCGAGGCACGCGTGGGCGAGGCCACGGCGGCGCCCCTGATCAAACCGCCGGATCCGAACCCTTCTCCGTGAGGCTGATCGCTGCCTCTCGCCTCAGAGCGCGCCGCAACTCCCGAAGCTGGTCTTCCGTACCCGCAGCGCCTCGCAACACCTGCTGCAACGTGCGCTCCGACTCTTCGAGGGACCTCTGAAGCCTGGCAGCTTCCTCTCGGACGACAGCGCTCCAGTCCCCGACGGGACCACTGGTCCTGACGAAGTCGGCCAGCGCACTTCGCTCCCGGTAAACCGATACCTGGAGAACCACGAGAGCGTCCGACACCTGCATGGCGACATCCTGACACGGGCCAGGACCTATACGGTCACGCG
Organism: Streptomyces sp. NPDC057307; assembly: GCF_042667665.1. Classification (NCBI taxonomy): domain Bacteria; kingdom Bacillati; phylum Actinomycetota; class Actinomycetes; order Kitasatosporales; family Streptomycetaceae; genus Streptomyces; species Streptomyces sp. NPDC057307. The sequence continues at coordinate 39,638 of NZ_JBHUZM010000012.1, forward strand.
CGGAACGTCCCGGTCTTCACGGCTGCGACGAAGGACGACCAGCCGGCGGCGGGGAATACGAGCGCGGGGCCGTGCGCGAGCTTGGAGTCCCGGACGGGGACGACGGGGTGGCCGTCGGCGACTTCGAGGCACTCCCCACCGGCGCCGCCGCTGTAGCTCGACTTGCGCCACCCCGTGAAGCGCTCACTGCTGACCATTTTCGTATTCCTCCGCTACGGCCCGCATCAGGCCCATTGACTTCTGGTGCGACAGCGCATCGCCCAAGGCCAGATCGTAAGCCGCCTGACAACTGCCCACCAGGGCCGGATCGTCCATCAAGTTCCCGGTGTACAGACCCTCGACGTACGCGATCGGCGGGCCGTCCTCGAAACTCATCAAGGTGAGCAGACTCTCCATCACGGCGTGCGCACCAAGACCGAACGGCAGCACGTGCAGCCGCAGACGCCCTGCCTCGGCCATACCTGCGATCTTGCGTAGCTGCGCGGCCATGGTGAGCGCGCCTCCGACTGGGCGTCGGATTACGGCTTCGTCCAGCAGCGTCCACAGTACGGGGCCTGACGGCCCCTCAAGGATGTGTGCCCGTTCCATGCGGTTGACCACACGCCGGTCAATTTCGTCCATCTGGTAGTTCGCGTGGTACGAGCGAAACACCGCCCGCGCATAGGGCTCGGTTTGAAGCAGGCCCGGCACGAGTGAGAGCCCGTACTGACGGATCTTGATCGCCTGCTTCTCCAACTCGGCAGCGGCGGAGAAGTGTTGGGGGTACTTCGACTCCAGGTCCTCCAACCACCGCTCGAAGAACCCGTCCGTCCCCAACGCCTGATCGATCCGTTTCGCGTCCGACGGGCTCGGCAGCCGTCGCCCCGCCTCGAAATGGCTGATCAGTGTGTGGGAACACACCACCAACTGCGCCAACGCCTCCTGCGTCATCCCCGCCGCGATGCGACGCAGCTTCAGTTCCTCCCCGTACTTCTCCCGAGGACTACGCGGTACCCGCTGCACCGACATGCGATCAACTCCCGCCCTTGATGTGCGCGTTGTCAAGATCGAACCCCTTCCAGGCTAGCTGCCACCACCCCACTCTGTAAGTGGAATGTCACAGAGAGCAACTTGAGGAGGTGGCCGAATGAACCCCGGCCTCGGAGATTCGGTGGTGCTCCGCTGGAGCCGCCACCCGCGCTGTGTCGGCCTCGCGCGCTGGGAGTTGCGGAAGGCGCTGGCCGCGTGGGGGCTCGCGCCGTTGGAGGAGGCGGCCGTGCTCGTGTTGTCCGAGTTGCTGACCAACGCGGGGCGGCACGCGCGGGTCTCGCCGGGGCGGGAGATCGAGACCTGGTACGTGCGGCTGTCCGACACGCTCCGTATCGAGGTGCACGACACCTCGCCCGAGTGGCCCGAGGTCCGCGAGGAGGACCTGGAAGCGCCCGGCGGGCGAGGGCTCACTCTCGTCGCCGCGCTCGCGGACAGTTGGGGGGTCAAGGACCGCAACGGGCCCGGGAAATCCGTCTGGGCGGAGCTGTCACTTCATGAGTGACCCGATCCCCGCCACCACCGCCGCCAGCCCCGCTTCGAAGCCCGCGTCGTGGTCGCTGAACAGCTCGAAGCCGGCCGCCGCCGCCAGCGGGTGCTCGGCGAGGCGGTCCGCGCGGGCCGCCAGGTCGTAGCCCTCCGCGCCCTCCTCGCCCGAGGCCGGGTCGGGACCCATCGACTGTTCCTCGATGACGTAACCGATGGTGTAGCTGTACGCGGTGAACCAGGCCCGCGCGGCCCCGGCGGGGGTGAAACCCCCGGCCGTCAGCATGCTCAGATGGCGCTCCATCGGGCCCGCGTACGCCGCGTGGTCGGTGAAGCGTGTGCCGCTGTAGACCTTCGCGCCGTCGCGGTAGCGCAACAGGTGCTCGCGCAGCCCGCGCATGGCGGTGGCGAGCCCGTCGCGCCAGTCGGCGGGCAGCTCGGTGGGGAGGTCGGCGTTCATCCGGCGCAGCATCTCGGTCGCCATCTCGTCGAGCAGCGCCTGCTTGTCCTTGAAGTGCCAGTAGAGCGCGGGCGCCTTGACGTCGAGTTCCTTGGCGATGGCCCGCAGGGTGAGCCCTTGGAGGCCCGTCTCGTGGAGGAGACGGAGGGCGGTGCGGGCCACCAGGGCGCGGTCCAGTCGTGTCGTAGCCACCTTGACAATTTAACAGCGTTAAGCGCATCCTCCTGAACGAGCGCACTTAACAACGTTAAGGAGATCATCGTGAAGGCGGACGCAATGGACATAATCGATGTACTGGTCGTCGGTGCCGGGCCCACCGGCCTCGCCCTCGCCTGCGACCTGCGACGTCGCGGGGTCTCCGTACGCGTCATCGAGCAGGCCGACCACCTCTTCCCCGGCTCGCGCGGCAAGGGCATCCAGGCACGCACCCTGGAGGTCCTTGACGACCTCGGTGTCATCGACGCCGTCCTCGCGTCGGGCGGCCCCGCGCCGGTCGGCATGGTCTGGCAGGACGGGGAGCGGCAGGGCGAGCACCGGATGTTCGAGGAGGTCGCGGCGACCGTCTCGGAGCCGTACGCCGGACCCTGGCTGGTGCCCCAGTGGCGCACCCAGGAGATCCTGCTCGCGCGCCTGACCGAGCTGGGCGGGAGCGTCGACTTCGGTACGGCGCTGACCGGGCTGGCGCAGGACGCGGACGGGGTGACAGCGGCGCTGTCAAGTGACCGGCCGCCGATCCGGGCGCGGTACGCCGTGGCCGCCGACGGCGGGCGCAGCACCGTACGCGGTCTGCTCGGGGTCGCGATGACCGGCGAGAGCGTCGACCCGGCGCCGATGCTGGTCGCCGACGTCCGGATCCCGACCGCGCTGGACCGGCTGAACTGGCACTTCTTCGTCGGCGCCGACGGCTCCTACCTGTCGGTCTGCCCGCTGCCGGGTACGGAGGACTTCCAGCTCACCGCGCAGTTCAAGGACGGCTCCGCGCCGGACACCTCGGCGGCGGGCGTACGGTCCGTGGTCGCCTCCCGTACGCATCTCACCGAGGCGGACGTCAGCGAGGTCCGCTGGTCGTCGGACTTCCGGCCGCGCGCGGCGCTCGCGGACCGCTTCGCCGTCGGCCGGGTCTTCCTCGCGGGCGACGCCGCCCACATCCACTCACCGGCGGGCGGCCAGGGGCTCAACACCAGTGTCCAGGACGCGTACAACCTGGGCTGGAAGCTCGGGCAGGTGATCCGGTACGGCGCGGATCCCGCGCTGCTCGACTCGTACGAGAGCGAACGCCGCCCGGTGGCGGCCGACATGCTCGGGCTCTCCACCCGTATCCACCGGGGCGAGGCCGAGCGGGGCGGGGCGACCCGTCAACTCGGCCTGGGCTACCGGGGTGGACCGCTCTCCGTCGGCGGCGCGGGGAATCTGCTCGCGGGCGACCGCGCGCCGGACGGGCCGCTGCCGGACGGGAGCACGCTCTTCGACGCACTGCGCGGTCCGCACTTCACGCTGCTTGCCGTCGGCACGGACGCCGAACTGCCGCCCCTGGACAGCGACTTGGTTCATGTACGGCATCTGGACGCGTACGAGCCTTACGGCAAGGGGCTGTTCCTCGTCCGTCCCGACGGCTACATCGGCTGGGCGGGCGAGGACGCGACGGGGCTCGGCGGGTGGCTGGCGAAGCTGCGTAAATAGACTTGGCCCATGAGTTCTCCCGACACCCAGTTGCCCTCGCTCACCACTGAACAGGCCCAGCGCCTGCGGGAGTTGGTGCGGGAGTATCACGCCCGGCGGGGCAACTCCGTGACGGTCGCCGGTGACACGGTGTACTCGGACCGGGGCACCCAGGCGCTGTACAACCTCGCCGAGCTGTGCCGTCGCGCCGAGCCGGGCGCGTGGCCGGGGATCGTGGAGCACCACTTCAACGCCCTTGAGAACGCGACGCGTTCGGCGGAGGCGGCGGCGGTCGCGGGCCCCGGCGCCTGGGCCGAGGACATACGCCGGAGTGTGTATCTGCGGCTCGTGCCCGACGACGCCATCCCGGCGGAGGCCGCGCCGTCGTTCAGCTACACCCGCCCGGTGGCGACCGGACTGCTCGAAGCGCTCGCGCTGGACCTGCCCGACTCGCTGCGGCTGCTGGACGACCGGGACGTCGCCCGTACGGGTCTTGAGGAGTTGCGCTCCGCCGGGCGCGCCAACCTGGTCGCCGAGCCTGTCGACTACGACCTGACGCGCACGGACAGCGGGGCCGTCGTGCACCTCGTGACGGGCGAGTCGATGTTCGTGGCGAGCAAGGCGCTGGTCCTCGACGATGTGGCGCGGTCCCTGATCGGGCGTGAACTCCCCCACGAAGGAGCCTTGTTCACCGTACCCAGCCGCCATTTCCTCGTCTTCCACCCGCTGGAGGACGCGAACGCGGTCGGCGCGATCAACGACCTGGCCGCGTTCGGCCTGGGCGCGTACCAGGACAATCCCGGTCCGCTCTCGCCCCGGATCTACTGGTGGCACAAGGGCGACGTGACCTGCCTGACCGAGATCGACGACGCGACGACGACCTTCTCGATCGTCCCACCGGACGAGCTGATGGTGATCCTGCGCCGCCTGAGCGCGTGACGCCCGCCGCCGCGCCAGGCCCTGTCCGACCTACTGCCACGTCGCGGTGTCGGGGTCGATGCCGTGGGCGCGCGCGCCGGCGTCGATGATGCGGCGGAACCAGGTGGCGAGGCCGGCGCGGATGCCGTCGTAGTGGGCGGCGAAGCCCGGATCGGCCTCGTACTTGCGGCCGAGACAGACCTGCATCTGCCGGGTGAGGGGGAAGTACGAGGCGAAGACCTCGCGGTGCCTTTCCACGAGTTGATTCGCCTCCGGGCTACCTGGTGCGACACCGGTGTCCATGGCGTCCCCGAGGGCGCGGTCGAAGTCGGCGACGGCGTCGGCGACGGCCTGCCATTCCGCCGGGCCGCGAGAGGCGGAGTTCTCGGCGTACCGCAGCCATTGCGTCGTGTCTCCGTAGCGTCGGCGCGCTTCGGCGGACCAGTCGGGGTTCCACCGGGGGCCGAAGATCGCGGCCTGCTGCTCGACGGTCAGCAGCAGGCCGCGCTCGTGGGCGTCGATCATCCGGTCCAGTCCGGCGCTGAGCTGCCGGAGGCGGTCGATCCGTTCGGCGACCTGGGTGCGCTGCGCGCGCAACGCGCCGGGTACGTCGACGGCCGAGCCCTCCGTCGAGCCGTCCAGGACGGCCCGGATCCTGTCCAGGCCGAGACCCAGTTCACGGTAGACGACGATGCGGTGCAGGCGTTCCAGATCACCGGCGGTGTAGAGCCGGTATCCGGCAGCCGTACGCGACGACGGTCGCGCCAGACCGATCTCGTCCCAGTGGTGCAGCGCGCGGACGGTCACGCCCAGACGTGTCGAGACCTGCCCGACGGTCAGCCCGTCGGCGTCGGCGTGCGTGGCATCAGGCATGCCCCTCATTGTCGCCTCGGCCGGTGACCGGTGCGGTGATCCCGATGGCCGCGAGGTTCCGGGCCTCCTCACTGGCCGGATCGAACGGCCTCGCCGCGGTGAGGACGATCCGCGCGTTCTCCGGGGTGATCACCTCCACATCGCGGGTGTTCCAGGGGGTGTCCCGTGGGCCGTCGACCGAGTCCGGGCGCAGCGCGCGACAGGCTTCGACCAGCGAATCGACCTGGCTGAGCACGCACGAGAAACTGATCCTCATCGCCGGTGCCCGCTCCGGGACACTCCCCTCCGAGACGAGAAGTACGTCCTGGAACGCCCACCGGCGTAGATGCACCAGCGTGCCGGGGATGCCGAACAGCTCGAAGAAGCCGAGCCCACGGCACCAGAAGTCCACCGACTCCGCCAGGTCGCTCGTGGGGATCGTCACGAACGCGGGCATTCCGTAGATGCCGCGGAACGGCTCCGGCGGAACCGCGTCCGGGCCGGGGGCGGGCACGGGACTTGTCTCGAACGCGTTGTAGTAATCGCTCATGCGCTCAGCCTCCGGCCTCACGCGGCGTGAGGGTCAAGCGAGCCGGGTCGGTGAATCCCGGCGCCGGCCCGACGGTGGATCAACGGGCCGTCGAAGCGCATGATGGAGCCGCCTGTCCCGTCAGAAGCGAGGTGTCGCGTCCCGATGAAACGCAGAAACAGATTTCTCCTGGCGGGCCTGGCCTCCGCGGGCGCCGTCGCCGGCGCGGGCCTGCTGTACAACCGCCGGCCGCATCCCACGGAGTGGCTCTACGTCACGGTCTTCAGCGAGCCCGGCTATCTGGGCCGCAACGAGACGCTGTCCTGGACCGGCGGCGAGCGCGAGATCGTCCCGCTCGACCAAATACAACTGCCGCGCATCGGCTCGATCAGGCTGGAGCGGCGCGTGTACCGCTTCCAGCCCGACGTGCGGCCACCGAACGTGTTCATCCTGTGGCACGCCATCACCGAGCGCGCGGACCCCACGGACCCCGAGGAGGGCCTGAGCAGCTTCATCGCCATGAACCAGCTCGCCGGCATGTTCTCGCTGGGCCAGTGGGAGTCGGTCCGCGAGTCCGAGGCGCGGTCGGGAGTACGGCTCTGGGCCGAGCGCCCCGGCCAGGCCATCGCTCCCGGTGCCGCGCCCTCTCACGACGTCCTGGCCAACACGGCCGACCTCGGCTCCTGGAGCACCCGCACCCGCTACCTCGAACTCGGCTACCACAGCTGATCCGGGAGAGAGGCCCGAAGCTCCGCTCCTACGCGCCGCTGAGCGACAGCTTCGCGGCGAAGCCCAGGAACAGCGCGCCCACCGTCGAAGTCGCCGCGGCCGAGAGGCGCTTGCGGCGGCGGAAGGCGGTGGAGAGCCAGGTGCCTCCGAAGATCAGCGCGGTGAGGTAGAGGAGGCTGACCACCTGCGCTATGACGCCGAGGACGAGGAACGACAGGGCGGGATAGGCGTAGGTCGGGTCGACGAACTGCACGAAGAAGGAGATGAAGAAGAGGATCGCCTTCGGGTTGAACAGGCAGATCACGAAGGCGCGCCGGAACGGCCGCTCGTCCTCGGCCGAAACGACGGGCGCATCGGCCACCGGCTGCTCGTCCGGCTCGCTCTCGTGCCGCGACCGCCACATCGACCAGGCCGCGCGCATCATGCCGACGGCGAGATACGTCAGATAGCCCGCGCCCGCGTATTTCACTACGGAGAAGGCCAGTTCGTTGGCCTGGAGCAGCGAGGCGACGCCCGCCGCCGACAGCACCATCAGCACGGTGTCACCGCAGAAGACACCGGCGGCCCCTCGGTAGCCCTCGCGCACGCCGCGTCGGGCGGCCAGCGAGAGCACGTAGATCGAGTTCGGACCCGGCAACAGAATGATCATGACGACGCCGACGAGGTAGGTCGGCAGATCTATGGCACCCAGCATGCGGCGGAGTATGGCACGCCCCGGATGGGGGCAACGAGGCGATTTCGCCCCTCGGACAGAGCCGAGATCCAGCGGGCGCGCGAAGCGTCAGAACGTCTCCGTCGGCACGTACGCGCCCCACACCTCCCGCAGCGTGTCGCACACCTCCCCCACCGTGGCCCGCGCCTTGAGCGCCCGCTTCATCGGGTGGAGCACGTTGCTCGTACTCCCCGCCGCCGACCGCAGCTCCGCCAGCGCCGCGTCCACCTCGCCCTGGTCGCGCTCCGCGCGCAACGTCGCCAGCCGCGCCGCCTGTTGGGCCTCGATCGCCGGATCGACACGCAGCGGTTCGTACGGCTCCTCCTCGTCCAGCCGGTAGCGGTTGACACCGACCACCACGCGCTCCCCGCTGTCCGTCTCGCGCGCGACGGCGTACGCGCTCCGCTCGATCTCGCCCTTCTGGAAGCCGCGTTCGATCGCCTCGACCGCGCCGCCCATGTCCTCGACGCGTGTCATCAGCGCGAGCGCCGCCTCCTCCACGTCGTCGGTCATCTTCTCGACGGCGTACGAACCGGCGAACGGGTCGACGGTCGCGGTGACATCGGTCTCGTACGCCAGCACCTGCTGTGTACGCAGTGCGAGGCGCGCCGACTTGTCCGTCGGGAGCGCGATCGCCTCGTCGAAGGAGTTCGTGTGCAGCGACTGCGTACCGCCGAGGACGGCGGCCAGCCCCTGCACCGCCACCCGTACGAGGTTTACCTCGGGCTGCTGCGCGGTGAGCTGCACGCCCGCCGTCTGGGTGTGGAAGCGGAGCATCAGGGACTTGGGATTCCTCGCGCCGAATTCCTCGCGCATCACCCTGGCCCAAATGCGGCGCGCGGCACGGAATTTGGCCACTTCTTCGAGAATCGTCGTACGCGCGACGAAGAAGAAGGAGAGCCGCGGCGCGAAGTCGTCCACCTCCATTCCGGCGGAGATCGCGGTACGGACGTATTCGATGCCGTCCGCCAGCGTGAACGCGATCTCCTGCGCGGGCGTCGCTCCCGCCTCCGCCATGTGATAGCCGGAGATCGAGATCGTGTTCCAGCGGGGAATCTCCGTACGGCAGTACTGGAAAATGTCCGCGATCAGCCGCAGTGACGGTTTCGGCGGGAAAATATAAGTACCGCGTGCGATGTACTCCTTGAGTACGTCGTTCTGCACCGTGCCCGTGAGCGCGGCGGCCGGTACGCCCTGCTCCTCGGCGACCAGTTGGTAGAGCAGCAGCAGGAGCGCGGCCGGTGCGTTGATCGTCATCGACGTGGAGACCTGGTCCAGCGGGATCCCGTCGAAGAGGATCCGCATGTCGTCGATGGAGTCGATGGCGACCCCGACCTTGCCGACCTCGCCGCTCGCGATCGGCGCGTCGCTGTCGTGCCCCATCTGCGTCGGCAGGTCGAAGGCGACGGAGAGCCCGGTCGTGCCATGGGCGATCAGCCGCCGGTAGCGGGCGTTGGACTCGACGGCGGTGCCGAAGCCCGCGTACTGGCGCATGGTCCACGGCCGGCCGGTGTACATCGACGGGTAGACCCCTCGGGTGTACGGGTACGCGCCCGGCTCGCCGAGGCGCTCGGCCGGGTCCCAGTCGGTCAGCGCGTCCGGGCCGTAGACCGGCTCGATCGGCACACCGCTCTCCGTCCGCCGTGTCGCTCCCTCGCCACCGGGCTCGTGCGCCATCCGCCCCGCCTCCGTCGCTCGCCGTGTCAACTTGTCAGCCCGCCCATCATGCGGGCGCCGCCGTCCCGGCGATATGAGCCTCCGGGAGTGTCGCGCCCGCTTCTGCCAGGGTTTCCGCTTGGGCCTTCCGGCTTCCGGTTTCGCGTTTCCGGTTTCGCGTGGTTGCGCACGACGGTGTCCGTCAGGAAGGCTCTCCCGTCGAGACGTGCTTTCCTTTCGCGGAGCCGTGAGGTGGAATTCGGCCTCGGCCAAGTTTTTACGCGAAGACGGGGTCGTCCGGGCAACCGGAACGGGCTCTGAGCTGTCTCAAGAGATACCTGCCCGTTCCAACGGTCCGTTCAACAGCTCGTTCAACGGTCCGTTCAACGGCTCACGCACGCTCGGATACTCGGATACTCGCCATCGGACAGCTCAGTGGCAGACAGGGGGACGAAGTTGCCCAGAACATCAACGCGGACAGGAACGCGCCAGTCGCGTACGGCCGCGCTCCGCGTCGCGCTCGCCACCGGTGCCGTGCTCGCCGTCACCGTCGGCTGCTCGGCGCAGGTGGTGACCGATCCGGCGGGTGCCGCCGACGACAAACCGGGCACCGGCAGTGGCAGCGGCGTGCGGATCGACCCGGCCGGGCCCGCGTCGAGCAGCCCCTCGGCCGAACCGGCCGCCGCGTCGAAGCCGCCGGCCACGCCCTCCGCGAAACCGTCGAAGAGCGCGACCGAGAAGCCCGCGCCGCCGAAGCCGAAGACGGTGCTGGCGAGCGGCGCCGAGGGCGACCAGGTCCGTGAACTCCAGGCCAGGCTCCGGCAGATCGCCCACTTCAACCGCGCGCCCACCGGCTACTACGGCTCGGTCACGGCCACGGCCGTCTCGTCGTTCCAGGCCAAACGCGGACTACCGCAAACCGGGACGACCGACACCGTCACCTGGCAGAAACTGCTCGGGATGACGAAGAAGCCGACCGCCGCCCAGCTGCGCCCGCCGGCCGCCGTCAAGCCGGCGCCGAAGCCGGACAAGCGGTGCCTGACGGGCCGGGTGCTGTGCATCAGCAAGAACAGCCGGTCGCTGTCCTGGATGATCGACGGCAAGGTGATGTCGACGATGGACGTCCGGTTCGGCTCGCAGTACACACCGACCCGCGAGGGCACGTTCAAGGTGGGCTGGAAGTCCCGGGACCATGTCTCGACGCTGTACGACACCCCGATGCCGTACGCGATGTTCTTCAGCGGTGGCCAGGCGGTGCACTACTCGGCGGACTTCGCGGCGAGGGGGTACAGCGGGGCGTCGCACGGCTGCGTCAACGTACGGGACGAGAAGAAGATCGCGGCGCTGTTCGACCAGGTGCGGACCGGCGACAAGGTCGTCGTCTACAAGTAGCGACGGGTTGAGAGGCGCGGGCGGGACCGGGGGAACGTATCCCGCCCGCGCCAATTGTGCGTCGAGCCGAAGGTACGGGGGGAACCCCGGCTCAGACGCGGCCGATGACCAGTCGGCTCACTCTTTACTGCGCCACAGGGCGAAAAAACGTCACACCCGGATCCCGGGCACCGACCATGGCCGAAAATCGCACCAATGGCGTGGGCGGCGCTACGACGCGGAGGGCTCGGGGCCGGGCGCCGGAGGAGCGGTCGGCTCGTCCGGGGCGGGGCCCGAGGCCGTGTCGGAGCCCGAGCCGGTGTCGGAGCCGGGCATCGCCGGGAGTTGGGGCGGCAGGTTCGGCTCGTCGGACTCCGGCGGGTTCATCCCGATGGTCTCGCCGTAGTCGCCACCCGGCCAGTCGCTCGGCGGCCCCTCGGACCCGCCGCCGGTGCCACCGCCCGAACCGCCGCCCGGGCCACCATCGGTGCCGCCGCCCGTATCGCCGGGGGTGCCGCCCTCAACCGGGCCGCCGCTCTGCGGACCGTCGCCACCGCCACCGCCGGTACTGCCACCGCCGGTACTGCCGCCGTCACCACCGCCGTTGCTGTTCCCGCCGTTGCCGTTGCCGCCGTTGCCCTGAGCGCCGTCGTGATGACCGTCGCCGTCCGGGTCGGCCCTCAGCAAGCGGTCGCAGAAGCGGGTCACACCCTCCGGCCCCTTGGCCGCGTCCTCCAACAGCTCCTTCTTGGCGGGGGCGATCGTGCCGCTCCGGTACTCGTTGCACGCCTGGACGAGCTTGGCGTACCACTTCTCGCCGTCGCCGCTCTTCCAGCCGTTGCCCGTCGCCTGGCTCTTCTTCGTGTTCTTCGGACCACCGGCACCCGCGTCGGCGCCCGTGGCCCCGGGCGCGACCGGATCCGGACCGCTCTCCGTGTCGGCGGGGAGGGGCGGCGGGTTGAGGCTGCTGCTCGGCGATTCGGACACCAGGGGCTCCGGTGTCAGCGCGTCCGAGAGGGAGTTCGCCGGCCGGGGCGGGCTCTCCCCCGCCGACGGCGCGTACAGGAAACCGGCTCCGGCGGCCACACCGCTGAGCGCGCATCCGGCCATGGCCGCGGCCAGGCCCAGCCGCAGCGGGCGCCCGAAACTCGGCAGCCGTACGCCACGGCGCTCGGGATCGAGACGTACGGTCCCGATCCCGCCGTCGCCCGCGTGCGCGTCGGCGTCCCAGCTCCGCGAAACGGTTCGTCCCGCCGTCCCGACCGGCGCCCCGACCGCCTGCCGGAACGCGGCGAGCGCCGCGGCCTCGCCGGGCAGCTCGGCCGAGCCCGCGTACGCGTCGCCCGCGGCCTCCTCAAGAACCCTGGCGAGCCGATCGGCCTGCGCCTGGGCGTGTACGTCGGCGGTCTCGACCGGCCGGCCGCGCAGCAGAAGCTCCGCGACTCCGTCGTCGAGCCACGTCTCACGCTCGTGCGCCATCACATGTCCTTCTGCGTCCCCGGCGGCGAATGCGTCACACCGGCCGGCTCGGGGGCCTCCTGATGACGGACGCGCTGCGGCGGTACGGTTCCCAGCTCCAGCCCGTTCGGCCCGCCCTGCGCGGAGCGGGCCGCGCCGTCCATGCCCTCCATGCCTTCCGGGCCCTCCAAGGGTTCCGGGTCTTCGGCCCCCAGCAGCTCGGCCAGCCGCTTGAGCCCGCGGTGCGCCGCCGTCCGTACGGCGCCGGGCCGCTTGCCGAGCGTCCTCGCCGCGCTCTTCGCGTCGAGTCCGACCACGACACGCAGCACGACGGCCTCCGCCTGGTCCTGCGGCAGTTGCGCGATCAACGCCATCGTCATGCCGGTGGACAGGGCCTCCATCGCCTCGTCGGCGGTGTCCGAATCGGCGGCCTTGCCGGCCAGCTCCGTCTCGTCACTGCCGGCCGCCGGGCGCCTGCCCCGCATCCGTATGTGATCGAGGGCGCGGTTACGGGCTATCCGCGCGGTCCAGCCACGGAAGCGGTCGGCGTCGCCACTGAAGCGTTCGAGGTCGCGGGCGATCTGGAGCCAGGCCTCAGAAGCCACGTCCTCGGCATCAGGCTCGCCGACGAGCGTTCGTATGTAAGCCAGCAACCGCGGGTGCACGGCGCGGTACACAGTCCGGAACGCAGTCTCGTTCCCGTCCTGTGCCGCGAGCACCGCGGCGGTGAGCTCCGCGTCGTCCCCCAGCACCCCACACAACCTGTCTTGAATCACGGCTGGTCACTGCCGCGCGCCCCCACGCGCTCCTGCACGCTACGGCCTCTCCGATGCCCAAGTCCATAATTTGTACAACTCGCAACAACCTGCTGACAGACCTCGGTGTGACAGAAAACGCTCTCCTGACGCTGACATGAGTACGGGGCCGCACAGCGTCCCCGCCGGACGACGACCGGGGCCTCTCCTGTGGGGGGTGGCGGCCCCGGTCGTCCTCTCCACCCCCCGCGCGCACAGCCGTGACCCGCACGTTCGTTGATTTCGGACAGCGTGTTCAGGCGACGCGGACAGCGCGGCGCGGCCCCGGAGCGCATCCCGACCCGTACGGACGCCCGGCTCCTGCGCGCCGTGCGTCAGTTCCCGGCCCTCGCCCGGCGCGAGACGACCGCGCGCAGGACCCGCTGGCCCTCGATCGAGAGATCCAGTGCCTGCCGCAGTCCCGCCGTGCCGGCGGTCTCGGACAGGATCTCCAGGATCTGGATCTGGCGGCGCAGTTCGCCGGAGACCATCGGTCCGGCGGTGAAGGGGCCGATGCCGGGCTTCCCCTCGGGGCCGTCGGCCACTCCCGTACGGCAGCGGGCCACCCAGTCGCTGTACGCGCCGCTCGCGACGGTGCCGGGCGCGCCGATGACCCGGTCGCCGACCACGTCGAACTGCTGGTGGATCTCCAGCGCCACGACCGAGCAGCTGTCGGACCAGACGCGCAGTGGCTCCGCCGCCCACTCGGAGGGCGCGGCGGCGAGCATCTTCCGTACGAGGACGGCCGTTTCGTCGTTGCTGACGGCCGCTTCCATGGCTTCCCTGGCCACCGCGAGTCGCGGGGCCCAGGTTGTCTCGCCGTCGGCGAGGCCCGACCAGAGCGGGCGCAGCACCTCGCCCTCGTCGGCGAGGAGGGGCAGGCAGCGGTCGAGGCAGGCGACCCCGCTCGCGGCGAGGCCCCGCTCATCCGCCCGAACGATCAGTTCCACCAGGCTCATTCACGTCTCCCGTCGCGGGCAGAATACTGCTCATTAAAGCGCCCGGCGGCTGAAAAACGTCACTTGTGGCTCAGATGTAGCCCAGAATCCAGGCTCGGTACGCGAGGAAGACCCGTCCGCGACCGCTACGTCCACAATCGCCGGACGGAACGAAACCAGCCCGTCCGGCGATTGAGGTCACGACACGCAGCCCCGGTGATCGAGGGCCCAACACCCGCTCTAACCGGCCACCTTGTTCGCCAGCGATCTGAACTCCGCCCAGGTGAGGCCCGGTTTCACCGGGTTCCACACCTTCTGCGACAGCGCTGCCAGCGGCAGTTGGATCCCGGTGGCGACCTGGTCCTGCGTCTGCGCGCTCGCGATGTCGCCCCACACCGCGAACCGCGCGCCGAGGATCAGCTTCGAGTACTTCTCCGGCACCGGCTTCGTGCCGCGCAGTACGAACGGGGTCCACTGCTCGTAGATCCGCTGGCCTGTCGGGTAGACGAAGTCGTTCGGCTGGCCCAGCACGTAGTAGAGGAACTCGTCGTTGAGGTTCACCACCGGCCGGCCCTCGCGCAGATAGTCCAGCGGGGGCCGCGCGCCGATCTCCTTGCCGGTCCAGTAGTCGACCTGGAGGTTCTGGTCGGCCTTGACGACGCCGCCGGGGAAGAAGCCGTCGTTCCAGGCCGAGATCTCCTTCTTCTTCGGCCGGACCACCGCCGCGCGGTCGTTCATCCAACCGGTCGTGAGGTCCTGGACCCTGGCGTCGGCGCCGTACTTCTTCTTCGCGGCGGCGGCCAGTTGCGGGAACGACGCCTCGGGGTCGCTGACCACGAGCGCCTGGTACTCGTCGGCGCCGATGTGCCAGAAGCGGCCGGGGAACAACGTGTCGTACTCGCGCAGCAGTTCGTCCACGATCTTCGCGGCGGCGGGCTTCGAGATGTCGATGGCGCCGCGGGTGATCCTGCCGTTCACGTCCCGGAGCTGCAGCTCGGGATGGGGTGCCATGACGGCGCCCAGATGTCCCGGTGAGTCGATCTCGGGGACGATCTCGATGTGCAGCTGACCGGCGAGCGCGACGATCTTCCGCACCTCGGCCTTGCTGAGGTGCTGCTGGGAGACGATCTCGGGGTGGGTGTCCGAGGCGATGCGGAAGCCCTGGTCGTCGGAGAAGTGCAGGCCCAGCTGGTTGAGTTTGAGGTCGGCCATCTCGCGCAGCCGGTTCTCGATCCAGCCCGGGGTGTAGTACTTGCGCGCGATGTCCAGATTGAGTCCGCGCTGCGGGCGGTCGGGCCGGTCGCGTACGACACCCTCGGGTATCGCGCCGTCCGCGCGCACCGACTGCTTGAGCGTGCGCGTGCCGTAGAAGACCCCGGCCTCGTCGGGTCCGGCGATCCGGACGCGTCCGTCCCGCGCGGTGAGCGTGTACGACTCGGGGCCCGCCTGCTTGCCCGACTCCAGGGCCAGCTCGATGTCACCGGCCTTGGCCCCGACGGCGCCCCGGTAGTCGATCTTCAGCTCCTTGGCGATGAGCTTTCCCTCGTCGGCCAGCTTCCCGCTGTTTTTCGCGATGACGACGCCGCTGTTGCCGGCGGGCCGCCAGCCGGGACCGCGGGCCGCCTCGAACTGCCGTACGGACGGCACGGCGCGCGGCGCCTTGGAGAGCGCGAAGCTGCGCGAGGGGGTGGGTGCGGCCGGGCGGGTGTCGGACCGTACCGCCGACGCCTCGGAGGTGGCGGCGGCCGGTGGAGTGGCGGCCGTTCCCGCCGGTGCGCTGTGGTCGGGCGGGGTGGCGTCGGGCCAGGCCAGCGCCGTGAGGGTGACGGCGGCCGCCACGACAGCGGCGCCGCCCACCAGAGTCCCTGGGGAGTTCCACCTCATCCGTGATCATCCCTTGCATGGCGATAGAGGAAGGAAGTAGGGCGAACGTCCCATGTCCTCGCCCGTCGCGCGAGCCGAGGGTGTCCCGTCCGAGTGAAATTCGCGCATCTGTCGGGCAGCCGTCATCCACCGTCGATAGCGTTGCGAAACATCCGTCTCGCCCTTATCTTTCTTCGCTTCCGCCACTCCACCGACCGTCGTCACCGACCACTGCCGCCAGGAGCCCACGCTGTCCAGCGATCGCCACGCCGGTCTGACGCGCTTCAACACCGCCCCGGCGGACACCGTCGAGCACGCGCTGCTGGCCTGCTGCGGAAACCGCCGCTGGGCCCGCCGGCTCGCCGACCACCGCCCGTATCCGACGGTCGACGCGCTCCTCGCCGCCGCCGACGAGGCGAGTTACGACCTGTCGCCGGCCGACCTCGCCGAAGCCCTCGCCGACGAGACGTCCGCGGACCCGCACCAGGAGGCGCCGCTCGCCGCCCGGACGGCGCTGCGGGCGGCGCACGCCGCGTACGAGAGCGGCTTCGGCCACGCGTTCGTCATCAGCCTCGACCGCTACCGCCCGGAGGAGCGCCTGAACCAGGTGCTGACCGGGATCCGCGAGAGGCTGGCCCACGACCCCGACGAGGAGCGCGCCGTCGCCGCCGACGAACTGCGCCGGCTCGCGCGCTCCCGGGTCTCGCGCCTCGTCGGCGACCGGCCCCACGACCGAACGGGCGACCGAACGGGCGACCGAACGGGCGGCGACCACCCCCCCCCCCCCCCCCCCCCCCCCCCCCCCCCCCCCCCCCCCCCCCCCCCCCCCCCGCCCCCCCCCCCCCCCCGGTTGGCGGGAAAAAAAAACAAAACCCCGCCCGGGTATCCCGCCCC